>CALCPB010000617.1 GCA_937897665.1 uncultured Halomicronema sp.
CAGTGGGAGCAGAACGCTTTCACGCAGTCGTTGCCAATCGAAGTTGGGGCCGATCGCGCTGGGCTCCGCCAACGCGACCGCCTGCCGTTGAGAAGAGGGTCGGTAAAAATCGTCAAAATGTACAACCTGCACCTCAATGCTGAGCGCCGCTAGGGCCATCTTTAAGCGACTCGTTAGAGTCGATTTGCCAGCGCCACCACAGCCGTCAATCGCAATCAAAATCACCGAGCTGGCCGGGCTTAAGGCCGCAATGGCAGTCACCATCTGATCAAACGTCGTTGCCGAATCAGCCATCTTATCCAACCAGCTCTATTCGACTCTAGCGCCCAGGCTCCGCGATCGCCGTTTTGGAGGATTCAGCGGCAGCGGCCTCAGCTGGCAGGTGGCCCAAAGAATTTGCGAGAAGACCAGCAGAAAGATTTGGGTGGGGCACCGTATCAGCGATGAGCACTGTTATCACAATCGCCAAAACCAAACGACCGAGCTTAATCTCTTTAAGAACTTGCATGAGTCTAGTCTCCTTGGGGGCGTGAGGTGAACTGAACCTGATATCGCCAAGATAAGCTGGAAACTAGCGGCAAAGAAGGTCAAAACGGGTCATGGGCATGGCCGAAACCGGCAAGGTTGAATGACTGAGCTGTGGAGCGCGAGGGGGCTGCTCAGGCGTTATCCCAAAACAAAACCGCTACTGACTAATGTAAGCAGCGGTTTCTGATAGGTGCCTAAGCTGAGGCTGAGGGCACGTTGTTATTAATTCACGACCCAAGACTCAAGGATTAGCCGATGCGGAGCAGCTCAACGTCAAACAGCAGCGTCGCATCAGGCGGAATCACGCCGCCAGCCCCCCGCGAGCCATAGCCTAATTCAGGGGGAATGATCAGATTGCGTTGTCCACCAACCCGCATTGAAGCGACGCCTTCATCCCACCCCTTAATCACCTGGCCAACGCCAATGGTGAATGAAAAGGGGCGGTTGCGATCGCGTGAGCTGTCAAACTTAGTACCGTCTTCTAGCGTGCCGGTGTAGTGAACGGTGACTCGCTGACCCGACTGAGGCATCGCTCCCGTACCTTCGACAATATCTTCGTACTGCAGCCCAGACTCTGTGGTTGTGAGCGTTGCTTCCGTAGAGGCTTCTTCACCAGTCATTTCTTCAGACATCTCCTCCGACATCGTCTCTTCCTCTGCTGTCAAATCTTCAGCGGCCTGAGCAATTTGGGTCTCAGCCGTGACCGTTGCATCAGGTGCGGTCAGATTGGCCGCGATCGCCTCGGTCTGGCCGCCAGTCACCTGAGCCACCAACAGCACCACGCAAAACGCTGCCAGCACCGCAAAGCTGATTAGAATATCTCGCACGACGCCCTCTCCTAAAATCACCAATAGCCATGCTGCCATTCGAGCCTGGCATAGATCATCCACATCCTACCGAGATTTGAGGCCAAGATAGCCGGGTTATCATACCCATCGAGGATTTTCATGCCACGGGGGCTGCTCAGCAGCCGTGCCCCCTCGTCAAACTGGGCGATTAGCGGGGACTGAGGAGACAGGCTCAGTAGAAAGTCGTGCCTACATAACAGGCAAAGCACTCAGCGATATTCGCGCTAGCGCCACATCTTGTTTTCTAAATCTCGCACTTGCCGCTCTAGGCGATCAAGGCGGCCGCGCAGTTCATCCATTTCAGCCTGGCGGGGCACCCCCAGATCTTGCAAGACGTTTCTCAGCTGGCGTTGGACTTGTTCGTCAAACGCTGCCGACTCACCCGAAAACTGAGACATAAAATCATCCACAAAGCGACTGGCTTGTTCGGGGTTAATGCTCCCCTCTCGCACCCATTCGTCGCTCACCTGGCGAATTCGTTCGGTCACTAATGACGTCGTGCCGATACCAATCATCAGTAACTGACGCAGCAGGCTGTTGGATTCCATATTGCCTCCCAGAGACAGGTGCTTATGCACCCAAATTACCGTTACATTGTGACAAAGATTGGTAAATCCACCTGTCTAAACAACCGAACCCCGATGCTGCCCCGGCTGACCGGCGACGCAGGGCAACACGCCGCTGGCTAACGGTTCGCTAAGTTCAGCTACCCAGGGGAAACCCCGCCTTTGCATTGTGAGTGTGACGAACGAAATGGTA
>CALCPB010000618.1 GCA_937897665.1 uncultured Halomicronema sp.
GCGTCGTGAAAACTTAGACAAAGACGCGGTTAACTTCGACGAACTGCGCCGCGAAAACCTGGACAAAGATGCCGTCTACGAAGTTGTGGCCGCTGTAGACGTCGATGAGTTGCGCCGGGAGAATCTGGATAAAGATGCCGTCAACTTCGACGAGTTGCGTCGCGAAAACCTGGACAAAGATGCCGTCTATGAAGTCGTGGCCGCTATTGACTTTGATGAGCTACGTCGTGAGAACCTGGACAAAGACGCGGTTGATTTTGATGAACTGCGCCGCGAAAATCTAGAAAAAGACGCCATCGCCACCGTTTAGACGATAGGCTCTTTCCTTTCGGCCAACGACTTGACGTCCCACACACACCTTTGCCCCCTCAATGCCAGCATTCAGGGGGCTTTATTGAAGCTTGGTGCCCGAACTCCACGAGAGTCAATCATCTTGCACCAATAGGCTCTGATCGCATGGGCGGTTAGAGCCTTTCTTTATCAGAAGAGATATCGCTGTTTCAGAAATGAAAATTATGCTGAGACTAAATATTCAGAATGATTTTGCAGAGGATAAATTGGTTGAATAGGAGTTGAGAACTCAAGAATAATATTTAAAAGAATAACAGCACCCAGAACGGTCTCTTTGAGTGACTTCCTCACCGAGTTCGAGCTTTCTTAGAGCGGTGACGGTAATCGCGTTTTCAAGGCTGAACCTTGCGATACCCACATCCTGGCTCTCTGCTGTCAATTCGAGGAAATATCAAACACCTGATTGGATGCTGTTATTGTTGATGACGTTTCAGACGTTAAATCGATATCAAACCTCCTCTTTAACGTGAACTGAACGGTCATTTGATGTCGAAGCGCTTCGCTTCTTGACTATTAGAATAACCTGCTGAAGCGCCATGCTTTCAGACTGCAAACAAAGTTCATTCTTCCATCTGATGGCGTTGTATCACCCCACCTGAGGTGATCTCGCCTGAGTGTGCTGCATGACCCGAGATCGCTCCGGAAACTGGCCTCACGAGGCCGCATACCGCTGACGATAGAGCCGGAGCATCTGATCGATTTGTTGGCACGCTTCCGCATAAGAGCAGCCTTGATGCTGCTGTCGCCAAGCTACCAGGGCTGAGTAGCTGGTTTGCTGGCGCATCAGGTCATGAAATTCATCGGGAAGAGGCGTCATCGAATCCCTACTGGTGAAAGCCCTGTAGCTATGGGCCAAGGCCCGGTGTTTCTTCAATTGTGCGGGCACCGAGCGTGTCAAGCCAGACAATGTTAGCCGACTCGGGGAGCTAAGCTCGCTTCGGTGACGGTGGTGGGCGCAGGCCCTGACCTTCGGCGGGTGCGGTGCCCTGTCTCGGGATGCTGAAAGGCGCGACCGCCTGGGGTAAAAGGGAAAGCTGTAAGCCTTCCGGCCAAGCATCATCAATGGAGAGCTGGCCCAAGAATTCCGCCTTGAGCCGTCGCTGCTTGGCGCGAAACTGACTGTCAAACTGCAGATGACAGACGGTGCAGAGCGCCTTGAGATTGCTGGGGTCCTGATTGCTAGGCTGCTGGTCGAGGTGAGCGACCGTGAGCAGATAGCGCCGAGGAGCCGCTTCAAACTTGGCCGGTAATGGCGTCTGCCGCTGCCGCCATTGCTTCACCCGCTGGAGGAAATCGGCCAACGGTTCACTCGGCTGGCGACAGGGCCGCTGACATTGCTGACAACACCAATGAGCCTCATGCTTAATGCGCAGCGCAATGGCCTCCCAATCATCGGGATATCGGGCTCTGATGATGGGCATCCCCTCCACTCCCCCGTGGTCCTTCAAGATCGCCAAACTGACCTGACCGGAAACAGTCGCTCAAATAATAACCCCTCGATGCCGAGACACCGAGGGGAGGTTTTGAATAAGAATCAACTTATAAGGAGTGGAATTATCATACTGTCCCGTCGGACACCTATCAGAATGCCTGAGACTGCCGAGCAGGGACAGAGCAAAGCCACTAGATTTACCCAATACCTGCACAAGCCCCCACCTCCGTAAATTCCCTGTAAAGTGTGCCGCGCGAACGTTGCCTCTCCCACGCGCTGAGCCAGCCTGTGGAGCTGCCCCATCAGCGCCGGTGACCGCTCACTCAGGAGCCGTTCCAATCGCCCGTTCAATGCGCTCCAGGCGAATCAGGGTGGAATTCTGGAGCCGCTCCAAATGCTGCACCTGCTGCTGGAGCCCGATCGCATAGAGCCCGAGCCCCGCCACCCACGCGATCGCGATGCCGATAAACCAGGACTTACGGCTCCAAATCCAACTCTCTGTGCGACTGCGCGCGCTCACCCTTTGCACTTGAGTGGTCAACTGCTGAAGATGAGTGAATAGCCCCTGCACCTGCCGCTCGTTGAGACCCAATTGCGGCGTCTCGGCCTGATTCAAGTGTTTGCTCAATGACGGCATTTGCTGCTGCAATCCCGTCAATTGCCCTTTCAAGTGCTCGCAAGTACTGCTGAGCTGCGCGCAGTTTTGCGCCAGCCGCTCCGTCTTCTGAGTGCGGGCCGTCAGGAGCCGGATGAGTTCTAGATTGGTTGCCGTCCATGCGTTGACCTCCTGCTCCAGTCGAATTACCGGCCTAAAAGCGCGGACCATTAGATCGTCCGGATCAAGCTCCAGCTCCCCAGCGAAGCGTCGTTCCTCCTCTGAGGTCGTCCCGTTGTTACTGTGAGTCATCGCGGTAAATACCCCGTCTTCTCAAAATTGGCATAGGCCGCGCGTAAATACGTCTTCACCGCCGCTTGCTCCACAATGCCGAAGCCCTTGCCTTGGTGAGACTGACCCGCCGCAAACGAGAGCCGCTGCTGAAGCAACGTGCTGGCAACCCGCAACGGTAACTTGGGTAAATCAATCACCTGACTGCCGGTTTCCTGGATTAGCGCCTGCAACTCCTCCGCCCCGTCAAAGAAATCCCACTCGGCATACTTCAGATTGCGTACCACCACATGAGGAATCTGCTTGCCAAAGGCGTTCAGCGAGATTTCCAAAGACTTGAGACTGTCAAACTCGCCAGTAATGACAAACCACTTCACCAGCTCCACCTGATGCTCTGCCGCCAGCGTCACGATGCCGTAATTGTTTACCCAACTCTGAAACGCCCCATGCACCGTGGCGGGCAGATTCACGACGACGGCCTGCTGCGCTTCTACTGCTGTATTCAAAATCGAGTTGGCCCGCGCCCCCAAGTTTTCGTCTTCAGAGAACTGCGACACCGCCACCTCCGGATAAATGCCCTTGAAGTCGGGTGAATTCACATCTGCCTCAATGCCAACCACCGGCACCGACTGATCGAAAAACCATTGATAGAGGGTGCGACAGAGGAACGACTTACCGACGCCGCCCTTGTTGCCATCGGCCAAGTGAATCCGCGACGTGATCACCGGCGCGGTCGGCTCCTCTTTGCGATCGCGCTTTTTAACTGTTGTGGCTGTCATGCTGCTGACCTCAATACGCTAACTGGACTTCATCCGACTGTTCCGGTAGAGGTAGTTGCGGTGCCCTGGTTGTTTCCTTGGTCGTTTCCCTGATTGTTCCTGTAGTTACCGACGGCGACGGTGCTGCTGTAGGCGATCGCTTGCCGCTGCCTTTGCCGTTGCCCTTCCGCTTCTTCGCTGTAGCTGCTTTCTGGCCGTTCCCGTTCCGTTCCCGCCGCAGGCGCAAGACATAATGCTTCAGACTGCCCGCACTGATGGCCAAGCCCTGTTCCCCTAACCGCGCGGCCACCTCGCTGTAGGTATGGGTTGCTAAAGCTTCCTCAATGCTGTCGAATAGCGCTTCGACCGCTTCCCGACAGTTGAACTGAGTGCGGGGTTCTGCGGCCAGCTCCGTGAGCCCCTGGCGACAGTTCTCAATGGTTTCCGATGAATACACTTTGTCCGTCATGACGGGTCCCGTAGCACTGGGCGTTATCGTTCAGCCTGACGAATATTTTTTTCAGCATGCAGCGGGCTCAACGAGGTGTAACGAAGCGTTGCCGACTGACACAATGTGAGGAAGTGATGACCCATGCTCCTGGCTCTGCCGGAACTCCAACGCTGCTGTGCCGTTGACATTCCCGAGCATTGTCGCAAGGGTTTCCCAATGAAACGTAGACGACTGTTGCCGAAGTGTTGCCGACTAACCCAATGCAAGGGAGTGACGACCTATGCACTCGGCTCTGCCAGAACGCTCACTCTACTGTGCCGTTAACGTTCCCGAAAACAATCCCCCATCTTGTCGAAAGCGTTCCCTATGTATTGCCGATGCATTGCCGAAGGGGTGCCAGAGGGAGAACGCCACTGCGTGGCAGCCAACCGAACCGTGCCCAGAGGAGCCCCCTAAGTCCCAAAATCCGATCTATTCACACAATACGCCAAATTTTTGGCAAAAACCCGTAACAAGTTGACACACAAGCGTTCCAGAGATTTGCCCGCAAAGCGTGAAAAACGCGGCAGAATGGAGGCAACGTTTCCGGCAGCTCGCCCCATCATGCTGTCGCTCTCCAACCTCAAAGCGGCCCAAGCAGAAACCTACTATCAGGCTGACGATTATTACACGACTGAAGCATCCGGTGCTGCCGAATTCAGTCCCCAATGGTTCGGGGAAGGAGCTGCTGCCTTGGGTTTAGATGGCAGTGTGGCAGGCGAAGATTTCAAATCCCTGTTGCAGGGGCATGGCCCCGAGGGTCAAGCGCTCTTTCAGCGGCAGGTGGATGTCGAAAAGCGGCGAGGCGCTACCGACTACACGTTCAGTGCGCCCAAATCCGTCAGCGTTGCCGCCCTCGTGCAACAGGACAAGCGCGTCCTGCAAGCCCATCATCAGGCGGTGAAAACAGCGCTGTCTATCCTCGAAGACCGCTACGTCGAAGCCCGCATCACGATCGCGCCGGGCGATCGTCAACGAGTGAACACCGGCAACCTCATCAGCGCTCTATTCCCACACCAAACCAGCCGCGAACTTGACCCCCAGTTGCACACCCACTGTGTCACCATCAACGCCACTCAAGCGCCCGATGGCCGCTGGTTTTCCTTCTCCAATGAGAGCGTGATTCGGCAGCAAAAACTGCTGGGTGAGGTCTACCAAAACGAACTCGCTCATGAGCTGCGGCAGGTGGGCTATGAGATTCAGCCCCTCGCCAATGGTCAGTTCGAGCTAGCCGGATATGACCCGGAAATGCTCGACGGGTTCTCGAAACGTCGCCAACAAATTGAGGCGGTGATGGAGCGCTGGCAACAAGAGCGCGAGGCAATTCAGGATGGCGAGGGGCAACCCGTCACCGATACGGCAGCGCGGCGGGAGGCGGCTAATTTGCGATCGCGGCAGCGCAAATGTCACGATATTGGGCGCGAAGACCTGACCCAGGCTTGGGGTGAGCAGGTGCAGCAGGAAGGCTGGCAACTGCCGGAAATTCCGAGCGCACCGGGGCAACTTTCGCGTCCATCGGCGCAGGACATCATCGATAACAGCGTCCAGCATTGCGAAGAACGGCGGGCGATTTTCCCGCGTGAAGCCGTCGAACGATTTGCCCTCGAACATCATCTGGGCGATCAGCCTTTTGCAGATATTGCCGGAACTGTGTCGGGCTCCGACGACCTGATTCGCATCGAACCGGGGCTACCCGCAGGCAGTCTCTTAACGACGCAGCGCGCGATCGCCCTAGAACAAGACACGATTCAACTGATGCAGGCGGGCCAGGGCCAGATGCTCCCGTTGGCGTCATCTTGGCAGGCGGCCAGCCTGGTAAACGAGGGCAACTTCAACGCGGGGCAACAGCTAGCGGTGCGGCATACGCTGACGAGCCGCGACCCGGTAATCGGTTGGCAGGGCGTCGCCGGTGCCGGTAAAACCTACGCGCTGTCGTGGGTGAAACAGCAAGCAGAGCAGTCAGGCTACCGGGTGAAAGGCTTGGCCCCCAGCGCTGAAGCGGCGAGCGAGCTCGGAAAATCCTTACAGATCGAGACGGCCACCGTTGCCAGTCATCTGCTGACGCCACGGCAGGAGCGCGGCCCCCAACTCTGGATAGTGGATGAAGCGAGTTTGCTGGGGATGCAGACCGCCCATGATCTGTTAGCAAAAGCCCAACAGCAGGACGCCCGCGTCATTTTAGTCGGCGATACCCGCCAGCTCTCGGCGGTGGAAGCGGGGCATCCCTTCAAATCTCTGCAAGCTGCCGGGATGGCCACCAGCTATCTCGATGAGAGCCGTCGTCAGCAGACCCGCAGCCTACAGCAAGCGGTGCGACATTTGGCGGCAGGTGAGATTGACCTGGGCATTGATGAGTTGATGGCCAATGGCAACATCACCCTCGCGGCGACCCCCGCCGCCAGTGAAGTCCTCTTGGTGAAAACCTACTGCCAACTTTCCCCGGCGGAGCGAGACCAGACGCTGATTCTGACGAGCACTCGCGAGGCGCGGCAACGACTGACGCAAGCGCTGCGACATCAGTTGCAGGATGACGGCGAGCTGGCGGCCAATCAACTGCACATCACGGGCATGACCCCCAAACACTTGACGGTGGCTGAGGCGGGCTATGCCAGTCACTACGAAATCGGTGATGTGGTTGTGCCCTTGTACGGCTACCGCCAGAAAGGCGTTCAGGCTGACTCAACGGGAGCGGGCCTCAGTCCCCGTCAGCGGTATGAAGTCGTCGATATTCAACGAGAGCCCAATACCCTAACGGTGCGCGGTGAGGATGGTCAGATGGTGACCTTTGATCCCGCCAAATGCGTAAAGAAATTGGTGTACCAGCCAGCGGTATTGGAGGTGGCCGTGGGCGATCGCCTGCGGTGGACGCGCAACGACCGCCAGCAGCACCGTCGCAATGGTCAGGAACTCACGGTCGAAGCGATCGACGGGACGCAAGTGACTGCCGTGGACCCGTCCGGTCAGCGCTATGAGATTGATGCTCAGACCTGGCAGTATCTTGACTACGCCTGGGGCAACACGATTCATAGTGCCCAAGGTAAAACAGCAGACCGGGTCATGGTGCTGGCCCACGACAATATTGATCAGGAGTCCTTTTATGTGGCCTGCTCTCGGGTGAAGCATCATCTGAGCGTCTATACCGATAGCCTGGAACACCTGCGGCAGCAAGCGCACTGTTCTCGCAGTCAGGAGAATGTCACGGACTATCTCAGAGACTTACGCGCTCAATGGGCGACCTCAGCAACAGTGGCAGCGACCCAATCCCCTGTACCTCCAGCCACAGTGAGCCAGCCATCCCGATCCGCCGATCCAATGCCTGTCATTGTCTCTGGAGAAAGCTCGGCGGCAGCTCAGAAGCGAAAGTCTGACGTGCGCAAGCAGGCTGAAGAATACCGCCGCATTTGGTGTGCCTGTCGGGACAGACTCCCCAGCACGCTTACGGGTGAGGAGTTGGACCGGGCGATCGCGCAAAAAGTTCTGGCAAAAACCGGAGACATCGATATGGCGGCCCACGTGATTGTCTGTGGTTTGAATTGCCAGCAATATTCCCCGTCAGAGCGTCAGGCTTATGTCGAGAGGGTGGTGTATGCCGCTAGAGATGAGCTACGTCAGCAATCTGGACAACGAGCACGACCGCCCCGCGATCGGTCACGAGGGCCAAAACTTGAACTTTAGGGAGTCGGGTGGCAGTGAAAGGTGGAGTGGAAATGGTGGGTGATCTCTCGGTCATCCCTACGCCAGTATCAGGAGTAGGGACTCAGATTTGCTCAGAGAATATCCTGGGCTTTGTTTTAGTTAGAAAGTCTAGTCCAGTCTCAGTCCCGAGCAACTGACCCGTCTATCTCAGGCGATAAGCTCAGCTGATGGGATATGGCGCTTCCCTACTTTTTTCACTTTCCTAAGAAATCGCATTCAGGTCAGTAATCGCTTCTTCATAGGCGGGGGCCGCCATAGTGTTGCGATTGCTCCGGCGGCTATAACGACTGCCCTAGCGCCGAATACAGCACCAGGTTCCGAACAGGTCTTGTATCATTTCGGTGATGTAGTAGCGATCTCCGCAATGCCAAATTTTCAGCGTCGATGGCGGGAGTCGAGCCTTGAATGCAGGACTATGGAAGGGGGGAGAATTTCGCTACGATCACTCAAATCATTAAAAGAGTTGACCAGAATAGAATAGTAATAGAAACAATGATGAAATAGCTAATGAAATAAATTAATTGCCTCAATAGAGGAATTCTAAATAAGCAGTATAATTTTCCACGAAAAAAGAATACTGATACGTAGCCATTGTTGCCAATACCCCATAGCTAGTAGTTATTAAATAAGTGACAGATCTATAAAATTTCATTTAGTCATTTCATGGAATACAAAGAGATAGTTTTTGGAATTTTAGATAGGCTCCTATCAGTAAGAATTACGTTTGTTGCTGCATTGGGTTCTGCTATATCGTTGATCGCATTGAATTTTGAAGAGCTTCCAAACTCGGCCCTTGAAAAAATTTCGGAAGATCCTGAAAGAACCTTATATGCTGTTATTTCTGTTGTTTTATCGGATAATCATAGCCTCGAACAAGCCTTGATATTAACTTTCATATTTAGCTTTCTAGGGCTCATTGTTGGGCTACTTTATTCACCATCAAAAGCTGAAGAAAAAGAAAAAGAGGAAGAACGCAAGGCTAGAAATAAAGAAGAACTCAGAACTAATATAAGAGCCGAGAAGATAAAATATCATCACACTAGAAAAATCTCTCAAGTGCTCAATGCTTTACCTGCACAGAGCAAGGAAGTTTTATGCAAGTTCTTAAACTCAGATACTATCTTGATTACTACTGACATGCATGATGAATACGCTGTAAAATGCTTGAAAGAAGATCATGGATTGATTGAAGAGCTTATTAGCATAACTCCTGGATCGAAAAAATATCGTCTTAACCCAGTATATGAAAATATTGTTAGACGATTTATTGAAAGAAAAAAGCAATTTAAATATAATCCTTTAAGGGAAAAAATTAAAAAGCATTGGCATATCACCCTTAAACCGTATGGGAAATACTACTTAGAGGATTTTGGGATCTGGCCTATAGCCATTCTACTACTATTATTTGCACCAACAATTCTCATCTATATTGTTTTACCTTTGCTTTCTATACTGCTCTTGGCTGCTTTTATCTTCTTTGTATATAAATTTGTGAAGAGACGACTTTAAGCAGAAAAATGAAAATTTTTGGAATGATTTTATGTACGCGGTTGAACTTTTATGGCCCCGAAGGAGATCTCAGCCCTTATCCTGACTTGACGACCCGTTGGCTAGTACCTTCGCAATAATTGCAGCGCTTTCAAGTTGGCATCAGTGCGGCGGCGCTGGTCGGCCTCCACATTCACCATCGAGTTGCCCAGTCCCGGCGCGTCAAGCGCTCCGGTTGCGGGGTCAATGTAGCTCTTTGACCTCGCCTCAATGATCTGCTCGGGGCTCGGGTCATAGGTGGCCAGGTGCGTCACAAAATCCTGTCCCGCTAGCGGTGCCTGATTCCACAGATCGAGGGCCGTCAATAACGCCGCTTCCGAAAGCGGCTGCCCAAACTTGCCCACCGCCTGCGCCTGGATCTCCCGCTCCGCCTTCCGTAGCCGATTAAGCTGCTTTTGGTCCGCTTCCTGGGGCGAGCTGGCCCCATGCTGGTAGGAGAAGAACCCCAGATTGGCCGCCCCATTCCCCGGATCAATGTGGCCGTGATAGTCCGCATCCGGATTCAGATGGCCATCGACCGTCCCTTCCGCCTTGCCGATCGCCTTCATCAGCGTTTCGTCATTCAAGGTAAATTCAGCCGGTGCCGGTGCCGGTGCCTCTAACCCCGTCTCCCAGAGCGTCATGATGTTCTGCATGATGGGCAGCGTCTGCTCGCGGTTAGTGCGCTCGCCCCCCTTCGGTGTGATTTCAATATGGACATGCTCCCCCGTGCTGTTGCCCGTGCTGCCCTGCCGGGCAATAGGCTGACCCAACTTCACCGCATCCCCCGTGGCCACATAGACCTTTGAGAAATGAGCCAGGAAGACCTCATGCCCGTCATGGCATTGGATATCGACCTGGTTGCCGTAGCCCCCATGCCAGCCCGTATCGATTACCGTTCCTCCGCAAGGTGCAGGGACATCCACCTGCACAGAATCCGTCACCGGGTCGATCAGGGTCAGGTCATAGCTGCCCGCTGGCGACTCATCGAAAAAGTACGGCTTAGCGATCGCTAACGGCGCAAAAGCCACATGCTCCCCTGCGGGCTTGATCAGTGGCTCCAGCTCAAAGAGCGTCCGACTGGGAACGAGGGTGCGACCAAAAGCCCTGACCTCTGGCGTGGCGATCCGGATGCCCTGATGGAGCCAAACATCGCTGACCCGATTCACTGGCGGGCTCAGCACGAAGACCAGCGGGGGCGCGATCGCCACCCCCACCAGTAGCCACCCCACCAGCCCGCTGTGCTGCTTGGCTGCTTGAAACGCCATCGGCGCAACTACCACGAATCCTGTACCTCCATAGCATCCAGGGGATTGAAGAACACAAACTGACCCGGTGCCAGCGCATCAGAGACAGCTAGCACCCAAGCCAACGCGATGACGATGAGCTTGAGTGCCATAGCGTTACGGCTCCTCCGTGCTCCACTCGCGGGTATGAATCACCACGGGAATCTGACGGCCATCGGTGCCGACGATGGTGGCCGCCACATTCTCCGTGGGCTGACGAGCCACATCCGCAGCGGCGCGGCCCCAGGAACCGACGTCCCCGGCTCTCACTTCAGCACTGCCCGGATTGCCCACCAAAAGATGAGCCACTCCAGAAACCAAGAACCACCTGGCGGCCATGCCGCCGACCACGCCTACGCTCCGCAAAAGCGTTTTTGAGGGGTGAGTCACTGCCCACCAAACGCCATAGAAGCCCGTGGCGATTTCGCTGACAAAGGACTGGCGTTGATAGGTGATTTGCTCCATATCAATGTCGTAATTGCGGACGGCTTTTCTGCTCATGATGCTTGCCTCAAAAGAAAACATTTGTCGTGGGCCCTAGCAGTCCCCAGTCGTTGGGGACTCACTGGGGACTGCTAGGGCCATTGGGGACTCGGCATCATCGCGATATCCTAGTCAGGTCAATAGTCCCCAGGTCCCCAGTCCCCGGCTTTACTGCACCCATTCGGGAAAATCCTCCCAATTTGGAATCACGCGCCACTGCTCGGTATCAACGTCTGTCCACTCACCGATATGAAGCGCGATTAGCTCACTTAACATCGAACGAATATCCTCGCGGGAATTGAGATTGTTCTTGCGTCCCCAGTTCTGCTTGAGGGTATTCACATCGATTTCTCGGTGATGATTTCGCTTTAGGTAAGCCAGCAAATTGATGCAGTCTTCTCGACCTTTTAATTCGTCCCATTTCGGGTCAGGATACGTGTTGTCATCCTCCTCAGAACTGGGGGCCGTTGGCCCTTCATAAATCTGATTCAGTGCGTCGATAAATTCAGGCGAGTCAAAGCGCCGCCGCAGAGCATCCCGCAGCTCGGCTAACTTGCCTTTGACGATGACCTCATCCAGCGGATCGTCATCCAAGCCGATGCCCAGATAATCCAGCAGTTCGCTGATATCTTTCTGTAACCGCCCCGGACGGATGGAATCCGGGATGGAGACCTGCTGAAAGTGCTTGTTCGTGGGCTCCGTTCCCGGCGCTTTGAACTTGCCTTTCCCGCTCCAGGTCAACTCACCAAACTCATCTGCCTGTCCTTTCACTTGCAGCACCGCCGCCGTTTTCATGAGGGACTCCAGGACTCCCGTGGGCATATCGCCCCCCGCTGTGCCCTTGCGATCGCCATGCAGCAACAAGATGATGCCGTTACCACCCTTGCGCGCCTGGCGAATGCAGTGGGACGTAATCGGAGCCGTCAGGGCTTTGAGTTCATCCGGTTCAGACGGGTCCGACCAGCCCGTAAATTCATCAATGATGATGGTCTGCCGCTGGCGGCGGTTTTCTTGGTAAGGGGCATAGCCGCCTTTGAGCTTGTCCCAGGCGATCGCGATTTGCTCACCCACGGGCACTTTAGAAAGCTGCGAGGAGCCATAGAGCCTGCCGGTGCTCCAGGTGCCTTGCGCCAGGTTGTTGTCGCCGTGGGGATCGAGAATCGCCACGGGCCAACTCCACAGCAGCAGGCGCATCACCGCCATGGCGTTGGCGATCGTGCTTTTGCCCACGCCGCTGGCTCCGACGATGACCACGCAGTACGCCTGCATACAAGACTTGAGCCAGGGATAGGCCGAGAGCAGCGTCAAGATTTTCTGCTGCACATTCGCCAACACCTCATCCTCGGGGGGAAACAGCGTCAACGTCTGGCCATTCGGTAAGGCAGTCTTGACCACCGACTCAGGAGTGACACCACGGGGTTCTGAGTCACTAAGCCAGAGCCCTAACCCTGATGTGGCCAAGCCCGCGACAAACAGCCCCAACCCCAAGCCCCGGCCCATCATGCCGTCTTGGGGGATAACCACGGCCTGCTGCAGGGAGCCGGAATTATGCACCGCTTGAAGCTGTGAGGCGCTTTGAAACTGCGGGTTTTGATAGGCCATAACGCCACCCCCCAGCATCAGCGAGAGCCCGAGCCCAGAGAGCCCCCGCGCCGTCCAGCGCTGCTGGGATGTGGATAGGTATTTCATCAGTTGGCATCCTCCTCCAGGTTGGCGGCGTCCCCCGGTTGCGTCGCCGGTGCTGCCTGGAGCTTTTGCAGTTCCAACTGCGCTGACGGCATCATCTGCTTCAGCAGGTAGACGGCGTAACGCTGATTGGTCAGCCCTTGCAGCGTTTCCGTGCCATTCGTGCGGGTGTACTGCACCGGGAACAGGGCTCTCATCGCCGCGTGATAGCGGACAGTGCCCTCTAGCATCTGCATCGGGTCATCGTCGGTAATGCCCGCTCGGTACAGCTCAACCGCGTCACCGGCATAGCGCAGGATGATGCATTCCCAGTCATCCAGCACGGCTAAGCAGCCCTTGAGGTCAATATCAGCAGCGGGGTCAGTCAGTTCAATATCACCTTCTGCCGCTTCCTTTTTGGCAAACTCGGTTAGCCGTTCAGACTCGCGGGCAATGGGATAGTCGAGATCTTTGGCGATCTGCTGTTGCAGCCAGCGATCGTACTCGGGCAGAATGTCCCGCATCTTGACGGCGGCAACGGCGGGGTTGGTGCTCTCGTCAATACCGGCCAGGGCCAGCGGGTCGAACGTGACCATGTTGTAGTCGCTGACATCGGATTGAACGGGTTCTGACTCAGCGGTTCTGAAGCTGCTGGCAACGATAAAGCCGACGCTGACCAGGGCTGTCAGCGCTAGGGGAACGCCCAGGACGAGCCGTTGAGGGGCATTCTGCACTTTCTTGAGCACGAGCTGAATCGGCCCTGGTGCAGCCTTCTGGATGTTTAGAGAAGAGAGCTTTTCGGTCGCGTCTTTCATGGGGATGGCCTCAAATCAGCAGAATCGAGAGGGCGATCGCGGTAGCCCGTACTAGGCGGCGCTGCCATCGGTCGGAGCGGATTGGGGCTTTCCCAAGGCTTGCAGCGCTTGCAGTGTGTCCTGTAATGACTGTGTCTGCTCTGTTTGAGCCATATCTAAGTCACGGGCGCGATCGCGATATAGACGTTGCTCTAGCTTCAGTTCCTGGGCTTTTTCAGCAACCTTGTTCTGTGCCGTTCGTGTCGCTTTGAGGCGCTGCTCACGGGCTTTGATATCAGCACCCATGCCTTCTACAAGCTGATCAGCGACCGCTAAAAACTGGTCGGCGACCTCGTCAGGATTCTCAAAAATCAAAGTTTCAATATCGTCGGCTCGAAACTGTTCCAGGCTGAAATCCAACCCATTCATTTCAGGCTGAGCGATGGCCTTGCAGTGGTTGCCAGTCTCCACCGTCACCGCGACTGCCTCTAATGCTGGAATGGGCTCTATGGGCTGTCCGGTAATCAGGGCGACCGCCTCAGCGTCGTAGACAATTTTGCGTTTATCGGTCGGATGCTGTCGGCCCTCAATCTTGTGGCCTAAGTGCTTCTCAGCATCGGCTTTGCGGTTGTAAACGGTTTGAAGGGATACCCCCAAACTGGAAGCAATGTCGTTCAAAGTTTGCATAAATAAGCCCCAAAGTGATTCAAGATAGATATGTACTGCAGCAAAATGATGCATAATGCTGAAGTTAGGTTAGCATAGGTGCAGCAAAATGATGCAAATAAGATTCTTGATCTTTTTTGAAGAGGATCTAGTTAAATGGAAGCGATCATAAATAGTGGTGAAGCAGCAGTGCCTAAAAGGGTGTCGGTAGACATTGAAGGTTTAGAGCAAGACATTGAAACGTGCCGGAATGATCCGGCATGGAAGCAATTAAGCCTTGCTGCGAAGCTAAGAGTCCTTATTGAGGAACGGTTACTGTCATATAAGGATGCCAATAAGTGAGGCGATTTCTATGACCCAAGCCATCACTAAATCACCAGACATTTAACGCTGGACCTTCAACAAGTGCATGGCCGCCATCGAAGCGGGGGTACTTGTCGGCTCGGAAGTGGAATTAATTGACGGAATACTTTACAGAGTGGGCATCTCATCACCAGAGCACGGATGGCTCATCGAGCTACTACGCGACTATTTGGAACCAGAGTTAGCAGGTCAGCCCGTCCGCATTCGTGAGGAAAAACCCATCTTTATCAGCGAGTTCAGTACGCCCGTGCCTGACATCTCTGTGGTGAAGCGGAAAAGCTATGCCAAAGCCCACCCACGCCCCGAAGATGTGCATTTAGTCATTGAGGTAGCCAAAACTCGCACAGCAGAGGCCACTAAGCGCAAACGAGATCTCTATGCCCAAGCGAGTATTCCTCTGTATTGGGTATTTGATGTGAGTCGCCAAACGCTGACAGTCTATGACCATCCCCACGATGGTCAGTATCGAGAAAGGCTGATGCAAGACGGTGCTTTAGAGCTGCTGGGATTGAACATCTCGGTTGCCGATTTGCTGTCATTGCTGCGCGAAGGAGAATTGGGCTGATGAGCGACATGGCCGCGATGACTTCAGTGCGAGCAGCAAATCAGAAAAAGATCACCTTTGAGCAATACCTGCTCACGCCTTACGACGGGCGGCGGACTGAATTCGTGGACGGGGAAATTATCGATGCGACTGAGCTAAGTCCCCGACACATCGATATCGTAGAGAACTTGAGAGATCGACTTAAAGCCTACATCCGATCTCATGCTCCAGATTTAGTTGTGAAGTCTGGTCCTGGCGTACAGATTCCCCAATTTGGGCGACCGGACAACAGCCGCGATCCTGACCTGCTGATCTGCACCAAAGCGCAATGGCAAGCGATGTCAGGTTTTACAAAAGCGCTATATCTCA
>CALCPB010000619.1 GCA_937897665.1 uncultured Halomicronema sp.
GCCTTGCCCGCACCCTGCTCGCGGTAAGCCAGGGATATTTCGTTGGTCAAGACTATTTCCTGCAGGCAAAATGACATGGCAATATCAGTGACTGGGCGACTGGTGGGACTCCATGAGAAGCGGTGTTGGGCCTTATTCTGGGGCAGGTTCAGGCAAATATTGCTGCAGATAACTCAGCGTTAAGAGCTTCGTTTCGGCCACCAAGTCTTGGCGAAACTCCGGATCTCCCCCCAAAGAAAGCCACAAGAGTTCAGTAATGGTCTTAGTGATGACCATGGCGATCCGCTCACATTTGGCGATCGCCAAACTGGGCTCACGGGCGTGGAAAAATCGCGCGAGTTCATCGATGACCTGATATTCAAAATCATCGATTTTTTCGATTTTAGACCAGGTGATCGTATCTAATAGCTGAGCAAAAATCGCTCGTGATCCCGGATAGTCCGTGTAGAACTGGTCGAACACGTCAATCATCTGATCCACGCACTGGCGCTACGGCAGCGTCATGGCCACGGGAGTATGCAGGTCGAGAAACCGCTGATACTGCTTCTGCAGATAGCGAATGGCCAACGCCTTAAGAATCGCTTCTTTATCGGGAAAGAACTGGTAAATCGACCCGACCGAAACATCGGCCTGGGCAGCGATCGCTCGGGTAGTCGCTGATTCGTAACCAATTTCCACAAATAGCTGCTCGGCAACGTCAAGGATTTGCTGAACTCGCTCCTGACTGCGAGCCTGCTGAGGCTGTCGCCGCATCTTATTGAGCTTGGAGGCACGAGAAGACTTCGAGTCGGGCATCGATTTTGAGATGGGTTGACAAAACATGAACAGCGTTCTTATTTTGGAAACATGAACACTGTTCAAATTTTACCGCCTCTGGGCGAGTCCATTTCTATGCAACCCCTTACTCGTCGTTCACTATTGGCTTTGTTTGCGATCATGCCGGTGGTCGGCAAAGCGTGTCAGCCTTTGCCGGGTCAAACGTTGCCGGAGCAAACCCATTACGACACCATCGTGATTGGCGCAGGCGCCGCAGGGTTAGCTGCAGCCCAGACATTGCAAGATGCTAACCGCTCTGTACTGTTGCTAGAGGCGCGCGATCGCGTCGGTGGCAGAGTTCACACCGACTATGATTTTGCGCCACACCCCGTCGAGCTCGGCGCGGAATTCCTACATGGTGAAAACATCGTGACCTGGGACTGGGTGCGGCGTTATCGGTTGGCCACCCTGGCAGCCTTTGATCACTATCGCCACCAATTTGTCTATGCCCATCAAGCGCTACTACCCTTTCGGCAGTGGTCCACCATGCCGGGGTTAGAGGCGCTCGATTTGATGGATGGCTCACCGATTGACGCGCTGATTGCTAGCTGGATTGACGAAGGTAAACCGGATGTGAGCCTAGCGCAGTTTCTAGCACAGCACCAAATCGAGCTATCGCCAGATGTTCGTCGTCTTGTCGACCATTTTCTCAGCGGCAGCTATGGAGCCAACCTCGATCAACTTGGGGTCTATGGACTGGCAGAGTCAACCTATGCCGGGGATGGCGATCGCTATTTTCGGCTGCGACCCGGTTACTCTCATCTGATGGCGAAGTTAGCCGTTGGGTTAAACATTCAATACGCCACGCCCGTTGTCCGCATTGGCTGGAGCCCATCCGGTGTCCAGATTCAGACAGACCCCGCTCAAACCTACACCGCCCAACAGATTGTGATCACGCTACCGTTGGCCTTGCTGCAGGCAAACGCCGTCGAGTTTACCCCGCAATTGCCAAAATCTAAGCTCAATGCCATTCAGGGACTCGGTGCCGGACATATCACTAAGCTGATACTGAAATTTGATCAGCCCTTTTGGCCGCGGGCATTGGAGTCTTGCCTC
>CALCPB010000620.1 GCA_937897665.1 uncultured Halomicronema sp.
TTGGGATGGTGCGTTTCCACGATGTTAAATCGGGTTTTCAGCAGACAAGTAGCTAACCTGAGTTCGGGATAAGCTCCTGATTACATCAGGCGCGTTGATGACCCGGGCAATTTCCCTCTCGGGAGGGTTTAGGGGGGCAAACACATCAGAAAACCCACCCCGTCCTACGGACACCCCTCCGATGGAGGGGAAAATACTGCTCAGTTGCTTAACTCTAATTGATGTTGCTGTACATTCCGCATTCTGCTACGCCCACAAAAGATTAGCGGCTACGCGCTTTCTCAAGAGAGAAAATGCATAGCCGCTATCACGTTATTCAGGTTGACCGAATGCTGGTTGCGAGGCCTGGAGGCTTAAATTACCATGCCGTCAGGAATCACCGCATTTTTGAGAATGACCACGATGCCACTGCGAATGTAGAAACCGAGATCTTCGCGTTCCGACTCTTCGACGCCCTCTTTGTTCACAATTTGAACATTGCGGCCAATGCGAGCGTTTTTGTCGATGATGGCCTTGCGGATAACCGAGCCCTCACCAATGCCAATGGGTATTTTGCCCCGAGTCAGGTGCTTGCTGCTTTCTGACAGCGGCTCATAAAAATCAGCCCCCATTAGCAAGGCATCTTCGATGACGCAGTTGCCCTGTATCCGCTGTCGTAAGCCAATGACAGAGTGACTGACCCGGCAGTCTTTTAAGATGCTGCCGTCGCCAATGATGGATTCGGTAACGTGGCAGTCGAGCAGTTTGCTGGGCGGCAAATAGCGCGATCGCGTATAGATCGGCGCATTCTCTTGGTAGAAGCTGAACGGTGGCTGGGGCTGTATCGTCAACGCCAGATTCGCGTGATAGAAGGCCTCAATCGTTCCAATATCTTCCCAATAGCCGTCAAATAAGTACGCTTGAACGTTGTAGTCTTTGGCCGAGTGAGGAATGATCTCTTTGCCAAAGTCCGTTTGCTCAGGGTTGTTGCGCAGCAAATCGATCAGGACGTCTTTTTTAAAGACGTAAATACCCATTGAAGCAATGTAGGGGTTCTCTTTGGCCTGCTCTGGCGTCAACCCTAGGGTCGATGTATCCACCTGCATTTGCTTCAGAGCATCGCCTTTGGGTTTTTCTGAAAAATCGACTACGCGGCCAGCGGCATCGATTTTCATCAAGCCAAAGCTAGAGGCCAACTTTTCGGTGACGGGCACCACTGACAGGGTCATGTCCGCGTTGGTGCTGCGATGACGCTCGATAAACAGCGAGTAATCCATCCGATAAAGATGGTCACCTGACAGAATGAGAAATTCATCAACATCCCAGTCTTTGAGCATCCACAGATACTTGCGCACGGCGTCAGCAGTGCCCTGAAACCAACTGGGGCTGTCGGGGGTCTGCTGCGCGGCTAACACCTCAACAAACCCCTCGCTAAATTGAGAGAATTGATAGGTGCGCGAAATGTGACGATTCAAAGACGCCGAATTGAATTGCGTCAGAACGTAGATTTTGTGAATTTCGGAATTAATGCAGTTACTAACGGGAATATCAATTAAACGATATTTACCAGCTAGAGACACTGCTGGCTTTGCTCGAAACTTGGTGAGTGGGTAAAGGCGGGTACCGGCCCCTCCACCAAGGATGATAGATAAAACTCTTTTCACCAGGAACCTCGCAACTGCCAGTGACTACCCTTGGATTTACACCTTTCAGTGTGTGATGGTGAGTCCCCATTGGCAAGGGGGGATCAAGACTTTCTGCTGCTTTTGTGTTGTAGATCACGGCTGGCGAGGTTGTTGTCGATCGCTGAATTTCTCTTTCGCCAACAAATTTGTTCGAAATGAGGCGGGCGATCGCAGCCCAAACCCGAATGCCCTAATTTGCCTGCAAATGACTAGCGTGGCCATCGGTTTGAGCGATGGTGGGATTATCTCTAGGGATCAGCTTTGCGCCGATCGGCGTCCGGCCGCGAACCGCAGGCTGGCGATTACGGGCGCGATCAGCGCTTCTATTAACCCCACGGCAATCCACAAAATGATTCGACCATAGCGATAGCCCCCGGCTAACTGCCGCTGATCGAGTAGCTGCTCGGCCACCCCGGCCCCTAATCCCGAAATGACCCAGACCAACAGAATACTGAGCGGAATCCAAAACAAGCAGGCCAGTACTAGCAAGCCGCCTGACCACCGAGCGCGTTGAGAAAATCGGCCCAACCAATAGTACGCTTGCCAAGTCATCATCGCTGCCGCCAGTAAACCGGCCCCGATCAACACTAACCGCAGCCCACTCAGGCATCGAGCCGGTTTTAAATAGGTGGTTAACGTTAGCTGATCGGCGGGTAGCCCGGTGAAGGGGGCCTGCCAATGCTGCCGAGCGATCGCTGGCAGGTCGGGCGCAAATTCGGCTTGCCAACCGGCAGGGGCAAATACATCAACGGTGAGCGTGCCGAAGGAGCGCCACTGGCGGGCGGGCGATAGCCAATAGGTCAGGTCATAAACCCGGTAAATATCGCGATCGTCGCTGTCAGGCTGGCCGGTGTACTGCACGGTGATCGCCTGTTCGCCAGGGCTCAAGGGCACCTGAAACTGTAAGCCACTCACGGGCTGCGG
>CALCPB010000621.1 GCA_937897665.1 uncultured Halomicronema sp.
GGGTGTGGTGAGCGCAGGATGTAATCTCCAGGACGTCAAGCACTCGTCGAAGATTGGCCGAGGCTCCGCTGACGAGGGTGTTTTTGCAAATTCTGGGCAGCAGATCTGCGGCTCCCTGGGTCAATGCCCACTGCCTTTCCGCATTGACAATATGAGGCTGAACGCCGTTGACCAATAAAATTTTGGTGGCCAGGTGATGCTTCTGTTGCCAACGACAGAGCTGCAGAGGTTGCAGGTGATGGAGGCGAGTATCGACAACAATCAAATCTGGCAGGGCTCGCTTGTGATGCAGTGCCTTGAGCGCCTTGGGCAGAGAGACATCAGGCGATTCCCAAAGTACGGAAAGATTTTGCGATCGCATAATAGCGGACCAGATTTGCCCCTGTAAGCCATTCGGAAAAACCATCACAACAAATTTTTCCACGCGATTTTCGCCTAGATAACCGTTGCTATCCGCTATTCGATCAATTGTGCCGTGCTCCCATCTGCCCATTTTTTACATGCGTCCTCCAAACGATATTTATTAATAAACTGTAGGAAATGACAGTACCTACTTTTTTGATATGTTTATTGTGTTTTCTAAAGCATTAATTTGAGTTAATCAACCTTATAGTGCTGAATCTCACACTTTTAGGCTGAATGCTCATTTATCAAGAAAATCTTAAGGGACTTTCAATCCGAACTGAGATCGGAGTTTGAGTCTTCTCAACAATGGTCAAAACTGTTATGGCCGGGCCAATACTCTGTAAATCTGCTTTGAGGGATGATTCCTCTCCAGCAACCTCAGGGCGAAATCTATCATCAATCTAGCGTCGGGCGGCGAAGGGGGCGGCGCGAGACCATTGTCAAGCTTAATCCTATTGATTTAGCCGTCAGGGGAGCGTGCAAAAACCGATTGGGGCCCGAGGCCGGGCTGCAGTTTTTACACTGACGATCTACGAACAAGCCGAGCTTGATGTATCAATTTTACCCAGAAAACAAAGAGACACGCAGATGTCAAATAAAGCTAGCGTCTCTCAAGATGAAGGCGGTATGAAAACGTCTCGATCAGCGTGTGGCGAGGGTGGGGTGATGAGATCGCTGACATCCCTGGCACCAGTCGTGAGTAATAGCGCGAAGATAGCTCGTGATTTCAGGGTGGCTAAGGCCAACGTGAGAAGAACGAGCACCTATTGTGACCATCGACTGGGTACCAGCAGTCTATATGAGTTGAGAAAACTGTTCCTGAGCCCACGATAAACTCGCCCGGGGGAGGAACGGCTGACCCTGGGCGAGAAGCTTATTCGCAGCGGCGATCGCTACAGGTTTCGCACCGAGGCCTTGCCGTCTTTGACTTCGCCAACTAAGACTTCAGTCGCCACGCCGACAAACAAGCCGTTTTCGAGCACGCCCGGAATGTTGTTGAGGGCTTTTTCCATCTCGGCGGGTTCAGCGATCGCGTCAAACTTGGCATCCAACACCATGTTGCCCTGGTCAGTAATCACCGGGCCGTCTTTGTTGATGCCCATGCGCAGTTCAACCTTAGCGCCATAGCCTGCCAAGGCGCGAGTCACGGGTGCTACCGCCATTGGCAGCACCTCGACGGGCAGGGCAAAGGTCGAGCCCAACTTATCTACCAGCTTGGAGCTGTCTACCACCACGATGAACTTTTCGGCCAGGCCATCGACAATTTTTTCGCGGGTGTGGGCGGCACCGCCTCCCTTGATCAGGTTGAACTGCGCATCGACTTCATCGGCACCGTCGATCGCCACATCGATGTAATCAACTTCATCCAGCGTAGTTAGAGGGATGCCGTGCTTTTTAGCCAACACTGAGGCCTGAAAGGAGGTGGGCACGCCCTTGATATCCGTCAGTTCACCGCTGGCCAGCCGTTCACCAATAAATTGAATCGCAAAGGCTGTAGTCGAGCCGGTACCTAAGCCAACGACGGTGCCCGACTTGACCTGTGCTGCGGCGGCCCGTCCGACTTCTTGCTTCATCAGCTTGACCGGATCCATCTCTGCCATGATGCTTTCTCCCAACTATGAGGCTGTCGGTAACAGCATCGCGCAAAGTGGCTCTCGTTTCTAGGGTCTGCCATCGTTTAGGCCATCGATGACTGGCCGAACTCTGCTTTCCGGCCTTCGCTGATGGCATAAGGACAGGCGCGTTCATGCTGATCGCAGGTTGGCGCTGGTGATTAATGCCGCGCTTGAGACCGCTTCATGTCTCCACGCTTTGAGTTTGCAAAATGCCATAGCCCTTGGCGGTTTCGCCGACGACCACCACATCAATGGTGACGGCCCCAACACGAAAAACGCGCACGCGATCGCACTCAGTTTGCAGGTGCTCGGCTAGAGCCTGATGCTGCTGGTGGATCGCCTTGCCCTCCGCGACATAGGCCCGCCAGCGTCGCTGCACCTGAGCCATCAACTCATCCAAGGAGCTTTCCGTGACCGGCGTGTCTTCGGCACGGCGCAAGACTTGGCGAATCTCGTCAGCATTCACCGTGGTCAATGTCCACGTCGGCACTGTCCAAGGGGCTTCGGTTTCGCTGGGTAGCCAGAGCGCTTCAGTGAGCTGCTTGAGCTGAGCAGCGAGTTGATGATTCGTCATCCGGCCTATGGTCCCAAAAACTGAACTAAATTGAGATTTCCCGAAAGAAAAATCAATTCCACGGTAGCGCTAATTCTGCGGTGGTACCTCGGTGCCGTCTGCCGATCGCTCCATACATGGTTGCCATAATATTGCTGTCAGGAATGTCAGCGTCAGCCTCGCTCTTTGAAACCGAATTGACGAATGAGATCGCCTCATTCCTCTAGGGTCGAAGTCAGGCAGAAATTAACCTCCAGCTCCTGCGGCTCTCTAGCCCTCCGGCCAGAAGTAATGCGAAACTAACGCCAGCTTTCCTAGCCACCGATTTGCGACATCGTGCGGCTGTAAGCGCCCGTGGTTCCCGAGTCGCGCATTTTGAAGTTGATCTCCGGTTTTGCGTCGACCATCGCTGCGACCCGATCGCGCATTTCAGCCAGCGGCGTGCCCTGACGCAGCAGCTCGCGCAGATTGATCTGCCCGGTTTCATTTAAGAGACAGGGACGCAGCCAGCCATCGGCAGACAGACGCATGCGGTTGCAGCGATCGCAAAAGCACTCCGACATTTGGCTAATAAAGCCCACCGTGCCCAGCGCGCCCGGAATCTGAAACACATCTGCTGGGCCGTTGCCGCGCACGTTGCCGGTTGTCAGTCCCCAGCGATCGCGAATGCGCTGGCGCAGTTCTTCTGAGGCAATCCAGCCGCTATTTTTAAACAGATCACCGTTGCCGATGGGCATAAATTCGATGAATCGCACGTGCCACTCGCGATCGCGGCTGAGGGCCGCGAGATCCAAGATTTCGTTATCGTTCACGCCGGGAATCACCACCACGTTCAGCTTTAGCGGTGAGAAGCCGATCTGGTGAGCGACTTGAATGCCCTCCCAAACGTCATGCCAGCGCGATCGCCCGCGACCGCCCACAATTGCTTGAAACGTTTCGGGATCAAGGGAATCAAGGCTGATATTGAGTCGTCGCAGGCCCGCCTGCCACAGCGCCTCCGCTTTTTTCGCCAGCAGAAAGGCATTGGTGGTCATCGACAGATCTTGGGTTTGGGGTAAGTGGGCGATGTCGGCCACAATTTCCACTACGTCGGGCCGCAGCAGCGGCTCGCCCCCGGTCAGGCGAAAGCGAGTATACCCAGCAGGCACAAACACCCCAGTCAGCAGCGATCGCAGCTCGGCGCGAGTGAGCCAGTCTTGCTGCAGAGCGTA
>CALCPB010000622.1 GCA_937897665.1 uncultured Halomicronema sp.
TTAGGCATAGTTGATAAAAACAGCTGCCACATTTTGTCAATGTCTGTTTGCTAAAGCCTGTGGGCTGTTGTTGAGCCTGCCCCCACCAAAATTTTGTTGACCTTTTATCCAGCGAGTCTGTCATGTCTTTTTTACCCTTATTTGCAACTTTACTGGCGGTTCCTCTGATGACAACGGAACCGGCTACGGTCGAAATTGCTCAGAGCGTCGAAATCGCTCAAAGCAGCGATGCTTACGCCAACTGGATCTATCTGTACGACGACGCTTTTGAAAACAGCGCCGGGCAAGAAGTGGCCCAGCAATGGTGGCTAAAACCTGGCATTGTGCGCCAGAACGACAGTGTCGAATTTACTTTATTGGCGCGGCGATCACCTGTTAGCAGCAACGGTACTGCTGCTGCCGTGTTCGATTACGTTGGCAACTGTTCCAGCATGGGCTATGCGATCGAGCAGATTCAGATGCTTGACAGCAGCGATGCCACAATCGATAGTCAAACAACTCAGCGCGTGATGGAATCCGCTGACCCCGACAGTAAGTTTTACGGGGTGTTGCAAGACGTGTGCGGTGGCGTCTATTAATTCACTGCCCGTATCCTGAGCGAATTGCTGCCGGCAGGGGGGCTGTATGCAAGTTGGGGGTATAACCCCTATCCATCGCTCCCGCCGAGTCTGCGACTAGTCGGATACTATACGGTGGCTAACACGGTCAAAAAGTCAACGGGGCTGAGACACAACGCATCAGCGCCAGCGGTTTTGAGTTCTGTTGGGGTGCCAAATCCCCATGTCACCCCGATCGCCCTAACTGCGTTTTGCCGGGCTCCTTCGATATCATAATGGCGATCGCCCGTCATCACTGCGGCCTCAGGGCGGATACTGGCATGGTTCAGCACATGGGCAATCAGTGCTGCTTTGTGGGCGCGATCGCCATTTAGTTCACTGCCATAGACGCCGGCAAAATAGGGCGCTAATTGAAAGTGCTGAACGATTCTTTGGGCAAAGATTTGAGGCTTTGAGGTGCAGACCCAGAGAGTATGGCCCTGTTGCTGCAACGTCAACAGCATCGATGGGATACCGTCATAGACCTGATTTTCGTAGAGGCCGACCATGGCAAAGCGATCTCGATAAAGCTGCACAGCTCGATTAGCCTGCGCAGGGGTCTCACAAACTGTTAGGAAAGAATTACGCAACGGCGGGCCAATCCACTGTAACAGTTTAGCTGGAGCCGGCACTGATACCTGTAGCTCATTCAGCGCATGACGAATACAGGCGATGATACCCGCTTCAGGATTAGTAAGCGTCCCGTCGAGATCGAATAAGAGATGCATGGCTAGGGAAATTGCTGGTAAACACAATATCCGTAAGGGCCGGTTTTGTGATGTCTAGTATCGCCAACTACTGTAGTTAGATTGAGCCATTTTAGACCGTTGAAGTCGTGATTTGACCAGCATCTCCATTCCAGAGGGCTGGCCCTTCCCAACTTGCCCGGACACAGACAATCTAAACCCCGCTCAGATTTAGAAATGTTCAAGCGACTTAGTTGGATTCAAACTGGTTTTGCCCTTGATCCTAGAAGCTTGCTTCCCTTAGTATTTGGAACAGAGAGTGTGCAAGATTAGCCAAAATAGTGCGATCAGGTAGTCCATTAGTTTTAGGGCTCCGGCACTGTTGGCCGAATAATTTTTCACGACACATCTAAATTCTTGTCATGTCTCAAATAACTGTACAGAGATCGCTCCCTGAGCAATCATCGTTAGCCGCGGCACAAGCGCTATTGAGTGCGGCTGTCGCACATTGGGACGATACTCCAGCAGCCGATCAATATGTCCAGCAGGCGTTAGCCACTGACTCTAATCTCGAGGTTTTAATCAGTGCCTATCGGTATTACTTCTATAAAAGCAATGCAGCGATGGAATAGCAGATGGCGATCGCTGTCTGTAGATACGTTCAGCAGCGCTAACACTGGCCCAGCGATTGGGCGGAACTGCAGCCCATCCTGCTGTCACAGATAGAGATGCAGAGTGCGCGGCTTTACATCAGTGCCTACGCTGCAAGTGGAGTGCTGCAGGCTCGTCTTGGCAATTTGGTATTGGCTGAAACCATAGCGAACCAAGTGCAGCAGTTACAGGCCAAAGAATTTGGGGCCGACATGCTGCTATCAATTCTCAGCTCACCGGCCGAGGAGGAGGATGACTAGCAATGGCCACCGTGATTGGTTGACGACGACTGGGGCCTTAAGGCGATCGCCTCAAGGCTCCGAACTGTCTAGATCGATGTCTTTTATCTACTCTCCTCTGCGAGCCTTGGCGTGGCTATGGGTTAAACGGTACGTCCGGCGGCAATTTCCCGATGCACCGAGACTCACCACCGATGAATTGGCGATGTGGCTAGCCAGCGATCGCCCGCCGCCGCTGCTCATTGATGTGCGCAAGACCGACGAATACAACACTAGTCATCTGCCGGGTGCTCAGCATTTACCCACGCTCGCGGCGATTCGGCAAGCGCCGATTCCTTCAGAGGCGACGGTGATTCTCTACTGCTCAGTGGGGTATCGCTCGGCCCGCTTGGTGCAACAGCTGCAGGCTGTAGGCTACCCAAGCGTTTTCAACTTGGAAGGCTCGATTTTTGAGTGGTACAACCGAGGGTATCCTGTGGTGTCGTCTCAAGTGGCTGCCCTGCCCATCCATCCTTACAACCGCCTCTGGGGCTTACTGCTCAACGATTAGGTACGCCCCCAATGTTCTAGCTCAGTCCGGGCGTAATCTCGTTGAGTTGTCTTGATTGGGCTGCAGTGCTTTGAGACCCTTTTCTCAAGCTGGTTTATGACTCACTGAGGAGATGGGTGACGCAGTAGTCTCTGGGAGAGAGGAATCCCTTATTGGCCTCACCGACGAATTACCCGAGTAACGTCACAGCCCGTCACAGGAGTGTCCGAAAAAGTGCAGTTTCTCAAATCCGCCTGGCGAAACGAAGTGGCAGCGTGAGATTTCAACGATCGCACTCCATCTAATAAATTGCCAAACGTGACCCCGACCAACACCACGGCTACCGCCGCTATCGCGAGCCCCCTGCCCCAGGTGCCGGTCGTGAATAGATTGCTGCCACTGACCCACAGCAAAAAGGCCAAACCGTAGGCCGCGCTCGCCCCAAGCAGCCCCACGATTGACGCCATTAGGAGGGTGCGGATGAAGAGGGTCACCAGACTGCCTCCTAGGCCGCCAGCGATCGCGCCGACTAGCGCCCATGTCGGACTATTGTCGGTGAGCCGTCCCCCATAAAAGAAGCCCATCAGGGCAGCAATTGCCAGACCCGCGAGCGGTTGAGCCAGAACCGCGACACGCCAGGATAGTCGTTGCAAAAAGGTGCTGCCCGCCGCGATCGCCAACGCATAATCAGCCCCCCAACCGAGGTTGAATAATGTGGTGTACTTTGTTTATTTCTATCTAATATACAGCGCCACGACGTAGGGCCAAGCTGCCTGACCGGGCAACGTGCCTAAAGCTCCGAACACCAGCGAACTGACCGCATGGAACATGAGGACAACGAATAGTGCCAACAGCGGACTCGCGATCGCCCAGCGCTGGGGCAGATACCCGGTGCGACACCGCAAAAAGGTGGCTCCCCGCAAGTCCGCTTGATAGAAGTCACAGCCCCGCAGATCACAGTCAGCAAAGTGCGCATTTTGTAGCGTTTGCTGACGAAACGAGCGCTGCCGCAGGTCGTGGTTGATAAAACTAGGAGGAGGCGAAACCATAGCGAGTGACGGCCGTGAGCAGTACCCGAACAGTA
>CALCPB010000623.1 GCA_937897665.1 uncultured Halomicronema sp.
TCTTTGGCTCAGCGCCCCTGGCCATCGGCCGGGCCAAACTGACGTCAAAATGTATCGTACTGATGAATACTTTAAATCACAGGGAACCTCGTCAATATTCGACCAGACACTGCAAAGCCAAGACATCACAGCCCTCTGAGAAAATTGCTCAAGCCGAATCACTCTATGCGGCGGGCCAACTGGCGTTTGAAAGGGGCAACTATCGAGATGCCGTTTTAGCATTTGAAACGGGCAGCCGACTCGCCGGGGGGGCAACACTATTGGGCGGCAGCATTCAGCTCTGGTTAATGAATGCCTACTCGGCGGCAGGGCGACAATCCGACGCGATCGCCGTGGGGGATAAGCTAGCTAAGCAGCTTGTTTTGATTGTGCTCAAGCAGAGCAAGCGAGTACTCGAAATTTTGCTGGCCCCCCTACTGCAGCGCCGCGCCGACTGGCTGACGCCGCTGCCTGACCTCAGTGCCTTAGACGAGAATGACCGGACGAGCTTTTCTCTCAGTCAAGCTGATCTTCCCCGAAAATCACGGCCCCCCCTGAGGGCTGAGCCCAAACCGGAGGATCTCAGTCAGATGAATACCGGCGATAACGGTTTTCTCTTCGCGGCGATCGCTGTGGTGTTACTGACGCTGGGGAGCCTGTGGTGGTTGAGGGGATAGCGGCACTAAACCTAGACCGCTCGACTAGCAAGGCGAGGTGAACTAGCTTACAGGCGCTCGGCAACCTGCTTCAGGCGCTGCAGCTGAGCCACCATATCTTGCTTCGTCCAGGTGGCGGCAAAGGTCTTAAACCCAAAGGCCACCAGCGGATTCGGAATGACAAACTCAAATCGATTGAGCAAACGCGTACCGGTAGCGTTGGGCTGACATTCCCAGCGATCGCGCCCCGTAAAAAAGCCAGAGAACCCCCAGACAATCAGGCCTGGCGTTCTTTCAACAACGGTGCTGATCAGCGCGGGTTCAATCAGCGGCACTTGGATCACGAAGCGGCTTTGGCCACCGAGTTCGGTATCCCAGGTCTCACCAAGGGGTTCGCAGCGCAGCGCCGGGTTGAGCCACTGACCCATGAGGTCGCGCTCAACGATACAGCGCTCGACAATAGTGGCACTGGTCTGAATCTGAATCGACTGCTCAAAGACTTGGGGACTGGTCATGCTTCAATTCTGACAAACTTTCTAGCCACTGGCTCACCGCCGCGATGGCGGGCGCTTGAACCGACGGGGAGGCGTGCTTCCCCTCGCGATCGCCCGTAATGATTTTGATCGCGGTCACCAAGGCATATCCCCAGAGAGATATCAATAATTTCTATCTAATGGAAGGGGGTGCAGGGTTGTGTTAATGGTGATTTCACGCAAATATAGCTCCATAAGTGGACTCGACGGTATTTAGGTCGCGTAGATCGTGCGTTGTGGCCAAAAACGCCAGAAATCAGTGAAGAAATCGTATCTCAGGAACCATGATAGTCAGCCCTAACAACTTACTGAGACCTCAGTGTCTCCACCCCTGGAGCCAGCACCTCTACTTGCTCAAGTCGATATCACGCCACTCGGCAACTTTGTAGAAGAAATGAGCCGCACCCTCGGCGCATTCTTGCCCAGCTTAATTTGGGCCATCGTCATTTTAATCGCGGGATGGATCGTGGCGACTGTGGCGGCTTCCCTTATTAAAAATTTACTGCTGCGCACCACTCTGGACGATCGCCTGACCAACATGGTGATGGGTCAAAGCACCGATCGTGATGTGCCGATCGAGCAGTGGGTGGCCACCGCCGTGTATTGGATCATCATGATCTTTACGCTGGTGGCGTTCTTGAATGCCCTCAACTTAGAGGTGGTTTCTGAGCCTCTGAACGAATTCTTACAAGAAATCTTTCAGTATTTGCCGCGCATTGGGGGCGCTCTGTTGCTGCTGGCTGTGGCTTGGGCGACGGCGACCATTGTCAAAGTCTTAGTCACTCAAGGGTTATCTCGGTTTAATTTAGATGATCGCCTGTCTGAGCAAATGGGGGGCGATACCAGCAGCCCCTTCATGGTGAACGAGTCGATTGGCAACATTCTCTACTGGTTCATCTTTTTACTGTTCATTCCGCTCATTTTGAGTGCGCTCGATCTGCCTGGCCTGTTGGAGCCGATCGAGGGGCTGATTGAACAATTCCTGCAGGCAATTCCGCGCATTCTGACTGCTGGCATCATCTTGGCAGTGGGCTGGTTTATCGCTCGCATCGTGCGCGATATCGTCACTAACTTGCTGCATGCAACTCAGGCCGACAGCATTGGGGCTCGCTTTGGGCTCGCTTCGACAGAAGCTACCGAAGGCATTTCACTGTCCAAACTGGCGGGCACGATTGTCTTTGTCTTGATTCTGATTCCCGCTGTGGTGGCGGCG
>CALCPB010000624.1 GCA_937897665.1 uncultured Halomicronema sp.
GAGCGAACTTACATCAGGTTCGTCACTTTAGACCTCACTGACGCCAAACAGAAACCTGATCAAGACGGGCTTGAGTCAGGTTTCTTAAGTTGATCGTTGCTTTAGTGAATAAAGATTGACTTCCAAAAAGTTTTCTTATCTATTTCCATGGTTATCGCAGGTGGGGGCCTGAATCCATGAACTTTTGTGAAGTCAGCGCCCCTCACCTTGAGCGATCGCGACGCTAGAAAGAGCTGATGAAGCTGTTAGCCATTTAAATTGCGCGGTCGAATCTGATGAGAACGGAGATACCGTCATCAACATACGCAAAGCAGATGGGCTTGAGCTTGATCATGGCGCGGTAGGGATCAACGGCGATCGCCAAACTGCCTATCCCGGCGGCAGAGAGCCCGGCCATCCATCACCGTGGGGATGCAACCCGATTATGCAACAGCCCTAATTTCGAGCCATCCGGGGGCTCAGATGATGGCCAAGAACGCCTAGATATTGTTCAGGGCGGTCAGAATCGGGTTGGCTGGAACGCTCTTAGAGCAAACCATTCATTAACTGCTAAGGCCGATTCCCGAAAGCAAGACTGATGCCCTGGAACGAGACGAGACATGTGTGTCCTCAGCCGCAGGGCTGCTCGGCATGGTCAAAATGGCCTAGGGTATGAGACCGCTGAGAATTGCTCTCCACGACCTGAGGAGCCGCTCCTCACTCTGGCCTGTGGGTGACCCGAAGGCCAGAGTCACCCACAGGCGACAATAATCCTCACAGCTTAATAAAGTTTAGTGAATAAATGTTATTGCCCGCTCGCGGCTTGAGGGAGTTCCCATCTCCCTTGCCCTGGAGGCGCTTTGGCGAATTTTGAGACAGGAAACCATGGTGCTAAAGGCCGATCGAGTTGTCCAAATTAAGACCTAACGTAAACATTAGTGAATCCTGCTTAATGCGAACGTCACTGCTATTAGAAAATCGTTCATAACAAACCGTATAAACCTTTAGTAAAAGCTGGCCAACCTAAAGCTTTTGGTGATAGTCGAGTTGTTTTTGTGGCCTTGGTGCCTGTTGGGGCACTGGGTAACGACTCGCAGCATCTAGGCTTTTGCGGTGTGTGCTTAACCTTGGCCATTAGTCAGGAGTATTTGAATGCCTTTTGGATCTACGTCAAGGCTGGGAGTCAGACTCTTTGATGAGACTCCCCCTCTCTCTAGAATGGGGGGCCGGTGCTGATGCCGAGGCCGGATTTTGTATGCGGGCTGTTTAGCGTCAAGTCTTAGACCCTGCCGACGGGATGGCAAGTGAGCGTCTGGCTGTTCCTGAGTCTCAATGGCCGTGGGGCGAGTTAAGCATTCGCGAATTTGTGCCGGCGGTTGTCAAGTTCAGACCTTTATCAGTCTTGCTGCTTAACCAGTTGCTCCCGCGATCGCGATGAACTTCCGTCGTCTGCTGGGATGCCGCCGGTTCGCTCGTTGAACCGGCGGCATCCCAGCGGCGGCAACCACCCGTTCAGGAAATTGCCTGCTGACAACGGCAGCTAGCCGACTTCCGTTTGCCTGCCGCGCCAATTGCCGTACTGCCGGCACCCGTTGTTGTGGTCCAGCGCTATGCGGCTCGTCGCTGCCCACCCCTATCAGTGGCGGAGTTGTCGGTTCAACAGCTAAGGCTACCTCAGCTCTGAATCAAGGATGTGGGTCGCTCTGGTCATCCCCGTTTCACAACAGATTTTCAGTTTCTCGATACCCCTGTTTCAATCATCAATTTAGGAGATTTATCATGACGATTTCATTGTTGGAGTATGCGCCTTCATCGCAAAATCAACGAGTTGCCGGCTTTGAGGTGCCAGGTGATGAGCAGCCAAGAATTTTTACGACTGATAACCTCCTGTCACCATCGGATCTAGATGGGTTGATTGCGGCGGCCTATCGTCAGATTTTTAATGAACAGCAGATGCTCAAGAGTCATCGTCAAACCTTTTGGGAATCTCAGTTAAAAGCCGGGCAAATTACAGTCAGAGAATTCATTCGAGCATTGGCGCTTTCTGACTCCTTCCGTCGTTTGGTTTATGAAAGCAACAACAATTATCGCTTTGCAGAAATTTGTGTGCAGCGGATTTTGGGCCGTCAGGTTTACAGCGATCGCGAAAAGATCGCCTGGTCTATCGTGCTTGGCAACGAAGGATTGAATGCCTTTATTGATGCCTTGCTCAATAGCGAAGAATACCTGAATACCTTTGGTGACACGACGGTGCCCTATCAGCAGCGGCGCATTTTGCCCCAGCGCGCCCAAGGGGAAATCTCCTTTGCCCACATGGCTCGCTATGGCACCGATTATCGCGATCGCCTGCCTGAGCCTTGTTTAGAGGCATTGCAAGGCAGCGGGCGTGGCTTTACCGGCCCTGCCATGTCCCCAGTGCGCTGGGCTTGGCAAAAGCAGCCGCCTCAGGCTCTTGAAAAGGCTTGGATCGGGTTGTTCTACAGTGGCGCTGCCTTTATTGTGGTGTTGCTGCTGGCGTCGATACTGCGCTTCTAAGGGCTCTGCTCACTAGCTTGTATGTCCCTACGTTGATGTTCTCAAGATAAAAAGCCAGCGTTCCTGGAGCCGAGTTGCCAGGAACGCTGGCTTTCTTGCTAGGGGACTAGAGCGCCGCCTGTGTGCCAGACAGGCAACCGAGAATACCGTGTCATCAGCGGACTGGCCAGCGCGATCGCGCTCATGCAGGCCTGGGGTACAGGCCTCGAACCGGATCAGTCCATTTAAGCTGATTAGGCTTAAGGCGCAGCGGGAATTGAACGCCGATCTCCTTGGCTCCGGCCCCAGAGCATCGGGTCGGCACATTAGAATCAGTCATGAAGCTGAATGAGTGAAATAACCAAACGTGGCTGATATTGAGGACGTGACGCCTACGGGGGTCTCTTATCCTGAGCCCAATGCCTTGCCAAAGCTTGAATCGGCTTTTGACAGCATTTTTGACAGTATTGACGAGGCGCTGCAAGATCTCGCCGCCGGTCGGGCGATTGTGGTTGTCGATGACGAAAATCGCGAAAACGAAGGCGACGTCATCTGTGCAGCCCAGTTTGCGACGCCTGACATGATCAACTTTATGGCGGTCGAAGCACGGGGGTTGATCTGTCTGGCGATGACCGGGCAGCGGCTCGACGAGCTGGACCTGCCCCTGATGGTGAACCCGCACAGTTTCGAAGATGAGAACGAGCAGACGGCGTTCACCGTCAGCATTGATGCTGCTACCCAGTGGGGCGTCACGACGGGTATCTCAGCTGAAGATCGAGCCCGTACGATTCAAGTCACGCTTAATCAGGGGGCGCAGCCTAGCGATTTGCGCCGACCCGGACACATCTTTCCGCTGCGGGCCAAAGAGGGGGGCGTGCTCAAACGTGCCGGTCATACCGAAGCTGGCGTCGATCTCTCCCGGTTGGCCGGTCTGTATCCGGCGGGGGTGATCTGTGAAATTCAAAACCCCGATGGGTCGATGGCTCGCCTGCCAGAGCTGGTGGCCTATGCCCAAACCCATAATCTAAAGCTAATTAGCATTGCCGATCTGATTAGCTATCGGCTAGAGCATGAGCGGTTTGTGAAACGCGAGGCGATCGCTGATCTGCCGACGCAGTTTGGTCATTTCAATATCTATGCCTTCCGCAACTCCATCGACAATTCTGAGCATGTAGCGATGGTTAAAGGCGACCCCGCCAGCTTTAAAGACGAGCGCGTGATGGTGCGGGTGCATTCGGAATGCCTGACGGGCGACTCGTTTGGCTCGCTCCGCTGCGACTGCCGCATGCAGCTGCAGGCCGCCCTAAAAATGATTGAGACCGCTGGTCGTGGGGTGGTGGGTTATCTGCGACAAGAAGGTCGGGGGATTGGTCTGGTGAACAAGCTCAAGGCTTATTCGCTGCAGGATATGGGGCTAGACACTGTCGAGGCCAACGAGAAGCTCGGGTTGCCGGTTGATCAGCGCAATTATGGCGTGGGGGCGCAAATCTTGAACGACATTGGTGTGCGGCAGTTTTGTCTGATTACCAACAATCCGCGCAAAATTGCGGGGTTGAAAGGCTACGGGCTCGAAATGATCGATCGCGTGCCCCTGATCATCGAATCCACCCCCTACAATTCCTACTATTTGGAAACCAAAGCGAAAAAGCTAGGGCATCTGCTGCTGCCCACCTATCTGGTAACTGTGGCCCTACAAACTCAAGCCGATCTCTCGGCCCTGCCGGCTAAATATGAGCAGTTGGAGCAGGTGCGGGAGCTGGCCCGTCAAGCCGGGCGCGCCGCCCAGGAAGAAGTGCGATCGGTCGCAGTGGCGCTGTTTGGCCAGGGTAAGCTCATTATCAATCTCGGCTTAGAGCAAGCCCAGGCGGTGACCGCAACCTGGTATGACCAGCCTGATAATGATTACTGGCCCGCTCTGGCGAAGGTGCTAGATGGATTAGTGCAGTGGCCCAATTTGCAAACCCTAGAGCTGTTGGTTTCAGACGGCCAAGATCCCTTTACTCATTTGCAGGTGGGGCGCAGGCGGCAGACCTTCTCGATGGGCACGAGTGAGCCCACCGTTTACCCTTCAGATTTGAAGGAGAACCTGCAAACCCAGCGCATTTACACCTTCTCCCGTCATAGCTCCAATGATTGAGCTCGGCTGTTGACCTGACGCTTGTCCCCAGATGCTGCATGGGAAAACAGTAGCGCTGGCCGCTTGGCTGAGGCCGCTGAGGAGGATTCCGATCCTTTGTCGGGGTGCGTTCGGTGCCGCTAACGCACCCCGACAAAGGAGAGAGTCTTTAGGACTGAGCCGCATTGGAGCGATCGCCCTCGGTGTCTAGGCGAAATCGCGTGGGCTCATACCCCGGCGGCCAATACTTTTCGGGCACTGCCAATTCATTCCCATCGCGCATCGCGCCGTAATGGGGCGACAAAATTTCGATGTTGTTTTCATTGCAGGCATCCTGCAGGTTTTGGTGCAGCTCCGAAAAAATTTTAGACATCGATTTGGGGTGGTCAGTGTAGGCATTGAGTTCGTAGCTGACGTAAAAATCATCCAAACTGGTTTGCAACACAAAGGGCGGGGGGGTCGGCAAAATTTTATCGGTCTCGCTAGCCGCTTTGATCAGCACTTCATGCACCTGGCGCCACGGCACGTCATAGCCCAGGGTGATGGTGGTGTGCACAATCAGCGACTCCTGGGTCTCGGCAATGCTGGCGCTGTAGTTCACAATGTGGCTGCTCAGCACCATAAAGTTGGGGATGGTGATGATGACGTTTTTCGGGGTGCGCAGGCGGGTGACCATGAGCGACTTATCAATTACGTCACCGATCGCATCACTGATTTTGACGCGATCGCCCTGCTCATAGGCCCGGCTATAAATCAGCACGATGCCCGCGACCAGGTTGGCGATCGCCCCACTTGACCCCAGCGTAAACAACGCCCCGACAAATATCGACAGCCCCTGAAAGGCCGGTGACTCTGACCCTGGCAGATAGGGAAAAGCCATGGTGATCGCAAACAATACCACCAGCACGCGCACAATGTTGTAAGTCGGGTTAGCCCATTGCGGAAAGAAGCCCGGCACATTGACCCGGTCGCGCGCAATCTCAGTAAACAAAAAGCGAATAATCCGTAGCAGATAGTGCGTGGCGATCGCAATTAAGGCAATGAAAAATAGGTTGGGCAGATATTCGACAAAGTGATTGCCCAAAGTGAGGGCGGCCCGTTCGATGTAGTCAAACAGCCGTTCGCCTGCTGGCCGAGTCCATGGAAAAGACCGCAGCATTTGCGACCACGAAACATACAGGACGATGAGCAGCAGCCCCAGCCGAATCAGCTTAAAGATCTCCCAAATCGCATCCGTGACCCGCTCTGCCGACAAAAATTCATTGCCCAGAAAGTGCACGCCAGAGATATAGCGACCTTTCCAGCGTTGGAGCGATCGCTGCACCCAACCACTGGTTTTCACGATGAGCCAGAGGAACAGCACCGTGCCCAGCAACACCAGTAGTGCGTAGAGGGTGCCTCGCAAGACTTGATCAGGTTGGCGAGCGGCTCGATAGGTGACGATCGCGTCTTCGATAAGCTGCCGCAATCGATAGGCCAAGGCGCGGCGATTGCCGCTAGCCGCTTCGGCATCGGCATCAGTCACGTATACCAGCACATCACCGTCGTAGGTGACATTACTCGTTTCCGCGAGGTCATCATGCACGACGGATAGTAGGGCTGGGTCAACGTTAGGATCTTGAGCGACGGCGCGAATGCGGCGGGCCGTTGCCAGGGCTCGGGTTCTGGGTGGATACCCCCCGACCGGCACCTGAACTTTGAAAAGTTCGCGGCCATCTAACATCACTGGAGCCGCTGGTGGCGGGGCACTACTGCTGTTCGTTTGTGCCCAACTCGTTGCCAGCATCGGCAAAACGGTCAGCATCAGGCCTAAAGCGAGCGGCATGACTCTGACCCAGAGCCGCCGCTGCCACGATGTTCGGTTGCTCACCAGCCCGTCCTTTGGGTGTCAGTCTAAATAAATTTAAGCGTAGCGGCGGTCTGGGGGGAATAGGTCAGGACTTTTGCAAACTTAAG
>CALCPB010000625.1 GCA_937897665.1 uncultured Halomicronema sp.
CCCACCCTCACCGCCAGCCTCGACATAGCCTCCACGCTATACATCTCATCTCTGTCGAGCTACTCCCTGCCCGTTGACGAACACGACTCCTTTGAGTTCTACATTATCGAGAACGCCAACACCGCCCCCACCCTCACAGGCAACACCACCCTCAACGCTATCGTCGAAGACGTCCTCGACGCCAGCAACCCCGGCACCACCGTCGCGGCACTGCTCGCCAATGCGAGAATCACCGCCAGCGATACCGACCTTGACCCGTTGGGTATTGCCGTCACCAGCGTCGATGACACCAACGGCACCTGGCAATATTCCACCGATGGCGGCACCGCCTGGACCGACTTTGGCACCGTTAACAACAATAACGTCGTCACCCTGGGGGCCACCTCGATCTACAACGGCTTCGACACCACCGATCACGGCCCCGACGACCAGGGCTATCTGGCCGCCGCCTCGGTCATTCTCGGCACGCCACCGACACCCGTGATCACCGAGACTGAGCAAACTGTCGGCGTCACGGTGGACACCACCGCCAACAAAGACATCTACGCAGGTTACAGTAACCACACCCTCGATCTAGCAGGCAATTTCAGTCCGGTCGATGCACTTCCTGGTACACCTGATTTTCCCACCTTAGACAGCACGGTGGGCTATACCCTCTTCTTCAACGCTCAAGTCGTGTCAGAAGTCGTGGAACCGGGCCGTCCCCGCGCTGGATTCAGCATCATCGTCGTCAGCCAAGACACGAGCAAAGCGGTGGAACTCGCCTTCCAAGAGGGTCAGATTTTTGCCCAAACCCTGCAGGATTTTGGCCCTCCCCTGAACAACCAGTTTGTCGCTTCCACCACCGATGTCGTCACCTTCGACACAACCAAAGAGGTGCAATACAGCCTAGCGGTGCAGGGCAACAGCTACACCCTGTCGGCCAATGGCACCGCCATTTTGACCGGTACCCTGCAAGACTACACGGCAGGCAACACCAACGGTGCCCCCAACCCCTACACCACCTCTAACTTCATTTTCTTAGGCGATAACACCACCTCCGCTCGCGGCGAGTTTCGCCTTAACCAGATCGCCCTGGAAACGCCGACCCAAGTGCGCTTTGTCCCCGATGCAGACTACGCCGGGGATGCCACCCTCAACTTCCGCGCGTGGGATACCACCAACAGTTCTGCCAATGGCGAAACCGGCGTCAATGCGTCTCAAACGGGTGGCACTAAAGCCTTTAGCGCCACTGAGGCCACCGCCACCATCACCGTGAATACGGTGAATGATGCGCCGACTCTCGCCAATCTGAATGGTGACAACGCCACCCGCTCCGTCGGGCAAGCGGCAACCTTAATCGATGCAGGCAGCGACAGTGTCGTCACCGATATTGACTCCGCTGATTTCGACGGCGGCACCCTGACAGTTGCAATCACCAGCAACCTCGTCGCTGCTGAAGATTTGCTCACTCTCGATACGTCGGGCAACATCGCCCTCTCGGGTACCACGGCAGGGTCAACGGTCGAGATCGCCGGTACCGTCGTCGGCACCCTGGCTAATGCGCTCACCGAGGGAGCCGATCTGGTCATCAACCTGACGGATCAAGCCACCCCTAGCAATCTACCGTCTCTACTGCGAGCCATCCAATATCAAAATACTGAGACCACGACACCGACCACCACAGCGCGTGCCATACAGGTGACACTGACCGATGGCGATGATGGCACTTCGACCGTGAACACTGCGACGATCGCAGTGACAGAGGCCGTACGAACCGTAACCCTATCCGTCAGTGCCGCTAGCGGCACCGAAGCCGGAGCAACCGCAATCACAGTCAGCGCAACAGCCGATGCTAGCGTAACCGGCAACCAAACCATCAACCTGGATGTCGCTGGCACCAACCTCACGGCCGGAGACTACACCTTGAGCACGCCGACGATCACAATTCTCGACGGCCAGACCACGGGCACAGCCACCTTTACCGTCATTGATGATGCGTTGGTAGAGGGACTGGAAACGGCGACCCTGTCGCTGAGCAATCCTTCGGCAGGGTTGACGCTGGGTGGGGTGAGCAGTCAGACGATCGCGATTGAGGACAACGACCGCAGCGCGAATCCGGTCTTTACCTTCGCGCAGTTCGCGCAGTTTCAGGCCGTGGATAATGGCCAGCTCGCGCCGAGTGAGTCCGCAGCGATTGGTCTAGAAAGTTGGGGTCTGCAACTGGCGGAACTCTTTGATGAGACCTACTATCTCGCACAAAATCCTGACATCGCTGCAGCCGTTGCTCAGGGAGGTTTTGCCACCGGCTACGACCATTTCGTGCAGTTTGGCATCAACGAAGGCCGCAACCCCAGCACCTATTTTGACGAAGCGTTTTACCGAGCCAACAACACCGATGTGGCCGCAGCGATCGACAACGGTAGCCTCAGCAGTGGCCTGATGCACTATCTGAGCTTCGGCCATTGGGAAAATCGTGACCCCAGCGCGCTGTTTGATGCCAGCGATTATTTGCTGAACAATCCTGATATCAGTACGGCCGTAGCGAGCGGGATCTTCACCAGTGGGTTTGAACACTTTATCGAGTTCGGCGACGACGAAGGGCGGCTCTCGACCTTACTGTTTGAAGAGGCCTTTTATCAGCAGCAAAACGCCGATGTGGCGGCAGCCGTGCAGGCAGGCGTTTTCTCTAGCGGTTTTGAGCATTTCATCAGCTTTGGTCAACAGGAGGGCCGCGCCCCGTCGAGTTTCTTCAATGAGAGTACCTATCTGAATGGGAACAGCGATGTGGCCGTCGCCGTGCAGGCGGGCGCTTTCTCTAGTGGCTTTGAGCACTATGCGCTGTTTGGTCGAGCTGAGGGGAGAGTAGCGGTTTGACCGGCATCCGAGAATAGAAGGGAATAGCGCTTGGGAGTCGGAGCAGAAAACTCAGAGTTCGGAGTGGGTAAAAAGGCGTAGTGGGTGATCAATCTCAACCCTCCCAAAAGAGGAAAGAAACCCTGTTTAGCTAAACCCGAACTGGCGTTATCGAAGCTAATTGACCGCTCCTAAGGATTGACCTCGATCATTTGCCAGGAGTGATCCGGCTGTCGGCAGTACTGCCAGCGATTTTGTGGCGTGCCCTTTAGCACTAGATGATCACCGGTATCAGGGTCAAACACCAACACGGCAACCGTATCCAGGGGTTCCGACTCGCTCAAATCAGTGGGCTCATAGCCGGTCGTCATCCGCGGCTGACCAGGTGATGGCCAGGCGAACTGCTGCCGAGCATTATCCGACAGCCGGTGCCAGAGGTCGCGACGAATCGGCATCGCCGCCGCCATATCACTGTCAGCGGTCAGCGCCTGCAGCTCACCGCCGAGGCGAAACTGTTCACGGGTCTGGGTGAAATACCAACACAGCGCCGCCCCGCGATGCTGCTCGATATGGTGCAGCTTGTCGCTGCGGGCATCGGTGACAAATAGCAGGCGATTCGTATCAGCCCAAAAGTCGCGAAACACGACCGTACGATTAGCGGGACGACCATCAGGGCGGACCGTGGCTAGTTGAGGATAGCGGCTATCAGCACGACTGCGATTGCGATGCAGCGCCCGCGCTAGGGGCGATCGCCAAGGAGCAAGCGACATAAATGAATAGCAAGTTGGGGCAACGAGATCAAAGTTGCGGTGACCGCGATCGCCCGCCGGGCTGTCGGTCACTAACTAATCCAGCTTTAGTCTACAAACTCCCTGTAAACAATTCAGAAGGTGTGACGTCAACCTCAATAGCTGCTAGGGAATATGGATATGCTAGAGAATCCGTATCGCATCGATGATTTGGCCTAGCATGGTAGTTAAGGGCTATTAGTAACCGCATGACTCTCAACGTGTTCCTGACTACTCTGAGAAATCGAGCCTCGCAATTTCAGAAAACACCCGGTTGGGTTGGGGCCTCTGGCCCCCGGTCAGCACGCTTTAAAGTGCGATGAAAGGTTTTGTACAAAATTCCCCAGCTTTCCAGGCAGATCCCGCGCGCTGCTGGCTTAATTGAGAAACCGCTAATCGTGACGTTGCCATGAGTTTACTTGTCTTACTGTCGGTATTAGCGGGCTTTGTGTTGCTGATTGCGGGGGCCGAAGGGTTTGTCAGAGGGGCGGCCAAGCTCGCCGCTGTGATTGGCCTGTCGCCTTTAGTCATTGGGCTGACTGTGGTGAGCTATGGCACTAGCGCCCCGGAGCTGGCGGTAAGTCTGCAGGCCAGCCTGCACGGGCAAGCCGAAATCGCCCTCGGCAACGTCATCGGCAGCAACATCTTTAATATTTTGATGACCCTGGGCATCGCCGCCCTGATTGTGCCGCTAACGGTGGCCCAGCAGCTAATTCGGCTTGATGTGCCGATCATGATTGGGGTCACCGGGCTGATGCTGATGTTTTCGATGGATGGCGAACTGGGCCGGGTCGACGGCATCATCTTGCTGCTGGGCAGCATTTTCTACACCGGTTTTTTGGTGTATCAAAGTCGCCGCGAATCAGACGCCGAGGTGCAAGCAGAGTATGAAAAAGAGTACGCCGATGCCAGTCCTAAAACCTGGCAGCATCTGCTCAAGCATGTTTCAACTCTGCTGATTGGGTTGGTCGTTTTAGTGGCTGGGGCCAACTTGCTCGTATTTGGCGCGACTGCCATTGCTCAGTCGATGGGGGTGAGTCAGCTCGTGATTGGTTTAACTATCGTGGCCGTGGGCACGTCGCTGCCTGAGTTGGCGACCTCGATGGTGGCCTGCTATCGCGGTGAACGCGATATTGCCGTGGGCAACGTGGTCGGCAGCAATATCTTCAACATTTTGACGATTTTGGGCGTGACGGCGACCTTTACCGGCGTGCCCGTTTCGAGTGCAGCCATTAGCTTCGACATTCCGGTGATGCTGGCAGTGGCGATCGCCTCGCTGCCGATCTTTTACACCGGCAATCGCATTTCTCGCTGGGAGGGGATGCTCTTCATCAGCTATTACGTGGCCTACACAGCCTACCTGGGGCTGAACGCGATCGGCCACGATCAGCTCGGGCTCTATAGCAACGTCATGCTGTTGTTCGTCATTCCCCTCACGGTGATCACCCTCGTGACCATTGTGATTCAGCGACCGAAAAAACTCAAAAAAGCGACCGAAGTGGCTAAGGCTGAGCCAAAATTCCCCCGGAACGACTAGGGACGGTCACTTGCTCGGGTGTGACCGCCAGCTCACCAAAAACAGCTCGCCAATCAGCCGCCAGTTCACCATAGGCGGAGCGCTTCACCGGCACAGTCGTCTGGCCGGCATTGACCAACACCAGCAGCGTCTCGTCTCCCAGCTCGCGCTAAAAGCCATAGAGGTCACCGTCGGTCAGCCACACGGTATACCTGCCGGAGCGCAGGGCGGCATAGTGCTGCCGCAGCGCCACCAAGGCTTTGTGATGCTTGAGCAGCGACTGATGCCAAGCATTTTCAGGGGGGAAGACCTTGCGACAGTCGGGGTCAAGACCACCGTCAAGACCCACTTCGTCACCGTAGTAGATACAGGGCGCACCGGGAAACGTCATTTGCAGCAGCACCGCCAGCTCCAAGCTAGCCAAGTCATCGCCCATCACCGTCAGGGCGCGAGCAATGTCATGGCTCGAGAGTAAGTTGAGCTGGGTGAGCTGAATTTCCCAGGGATAGAGGGCGAGCAGCGCTTCGATTTTAGAGCGATAGCCCGCTGCATCTAATGCCGGGTAGGGATAGTATTCGGGCACCTCGGCATACTGCATGGCGACGCGATCGCCCGCCGCAAAGGCCATCGTCGGCCCCGCAAACACATAGTTCATGACGCCGTCAAACTTCGTGCCATCCAGCCACTCGGGCGCGGGCTTCCAAATCTCACCAACGATATAGGCGTCCGGATTGATCGCCTTGATGCGATCGCGAAATTCTTCCCAAAACCCCGGTACCTGCACCTCAAAAGGCACGTCCAGCCGCCAGCCATCAATGCCCTGACGAATCCAGTGTTCGCCAATCTGCATGATGTATTCTCGCACCGCCGGATTAGCGTGATTGAACTGAGGCAGTGCGCGATTATTGACCCAGCTTGTATAGTTAGCCGGTTGCGCCCCGTCATAGGCCGACAGCGGCCAGTTCTCAATCTTGAACCACTCTAACCAGGGGGAATGGGGGCCATTTTCTAAAATGTCGTTAAAGAAGAAGAAGCCCCGGCTGGCATGGTTGAAGACCCCATCTAACACCACCCGAATGCCGCGATCGTGGGCCGCCGTCAGCAAATCTGCAAAGGCTTCGTTGCCCCCCAGCAGCGGATCAACCTGGTAGTAGTCGTGGGTGTGATAGCGATGGTTGCAGGCCGATTGAAAAATCGGGGTGAAATAGATGGCATTGATGCCCAGATCTTTTAAGTAGTCGAGGTTTTCGGCCACTCCCCACAAATCACCGCCCTTATACCCCGAGAGGGTGGGTGGGGTTTCCCAAGGCTCTAAGGTGACGGCCATGGCCGGATGATTGAGCGGGCGATGGGTGCGAGCAAAGCGATCAGGAAAAATTTGATAAAAAACGGCGTGCTTGACCCATGCTGGCGTCTGGATAGTCATA
>CALCPB010000626.1 GCA_937897665.1 uncultured Halomicronema sp.
TATTATGGAAGCCGAAAGCTAAGTAATATGAGGTTCCTGGAAACCCCTACAGGATAGCCCCAGAGGGGAAAGAAACAGGTTGTGGCTTACCCCGAATTGACGTTAAGTGTACGGTCACTGCGGAGCGAGAACGATTGACGGTGAGTGGTAGCGGAGAGACCATTCATCGCTGAAATCATCATGTTTTACTGGAGCTAGCGATTTCAGGGCAACTGATGGATGTCTCCGTGATTGGGGCGAGTGGCGACTGCGGTCGAGAAATTGTTTCACAACTGGTGGCGATGGGCCTGCTCACCCCGACGGAACGATTGCAATTGGTCGGGCGAGCCGGGGGACGCAGCAGCCAGATTTTGTACGGCTTATGTAGCGATCTCAACGATGCCTACGCGGAGACTGCCCCCATGCTAGATGTGGCCCTCACGCCGGAAGCAATTGTGGCCGATGTCATTGTGATGGCGGCGGGGGCCACGGTGGGCGGTGACCTGACCTCGCGAGCGGAGTTGGCGTCGATCAACCTGCCTATTTTTGAGCGCTATGCTCAGGCGATCGCCCGTGACGGTTATGGTCATGAGGTGGTGATTATCGTGACGAATCCTGTTGAGCTGGCGGTTGAGGTTTTTAGCCGGCACCTCGGACGACGGCGGGTGATTGGCGTTGGTGCCTACTCTGACTCGCTGCGATTTCGGCGGGAGATTGCTGCTGACTTGGGCGTTCGGCGACAGCAGGTGCAGGGCTTCATTGTGGGTGAGCATGGTGAAGGCATGGTGCCGCTGTGGAGCAGCGTCCGGGTGCACGGCATGATGACCGAAGAACTGCAGGCCGTGCGGCGTCAGCTGCAGCGCGATCGCTCCGTGAGTCAGTTTCCGGCTGAGGTGGCGAGCGCTAAACAGACCCTGATGGGCTATCTCCAACAAGGTGAGATTGTGCAGGCTTATCGCTATGTCGATGAACTGCCGCCTGATCTGCGCGTCGTGCTGAAACCCTTTGTCACCCACAATTCAGGCGCTAAAACCGTGACCGCTACTGCCAACGTCACCATTGACCTGGTGCAAAATCTGCTGGCGGGTCGTGAGGTGGTGATCTCAGGGCAGGTGCAGCTTGATGGCGAATTTTATGGGCTGCGCACGCCTCTGGGGGTGCCGATTGTCGTCACCTCGGCGGGGTGGTCGCAGGTCGTGCCCCTACAGCTCTGGGCCGAAGAGGCCGACCTGCTGCAAACGGCGGCAGCTCAGCTTAATCGCCGCCTGCAAGAGGATTTAGCCCATGGCTGAACAACGTTGGGTCTTTGTCGTCCGCGCGCTCGATCGCCCCGGCACCTTGACGGCGACGGCGGCGGTATTTTCGAACCGGGGGGTGTCGCTAGAGAGCATTTTGGCCAGCGGCATCGCCCCCACTACGCTGGAAAACGGGCGACTGATTCTCATCTTTCGCGCCACTGAGGCTAAGCAGGCGCTGTTGCAGCGAACGCTAGAGCGCCTCTCGATCATCTTTCAGGTCGATGCCTACACCTATGACGACGAGCGGTTGCGGGCGATCGCGGTGGCGAAACTCAGCTCTGCGGCGGCGATCGCGCCCACTGCTGACTATTCTGTTGAAACCATTGCCACGACGGCGGCGGGGCGCATCGTCATGCTGACCGGCGCTCCGGCAGTGATCGAAACGGCCATCAGTCACCTGCGGGAGCAAGACAGTTTGCAAGATGTGGTGGTGTCTTACATCACGGTGTAAAACGCTCCCCGCTCACTGTTAGGCGAGACGGGTTGCAGTCAGGCAGGGGATTGCTATGGTGGAAACAGCGATCGCGGCAACTGCCCGGTCTGCTAGCACTCATTCACGGCCGATTGGCCCCAGCGCTATGACTGACAACTCTACCCTCGAAACGCCGCAAGCTGAGCCCGAGCCTTCGACCTCGACTGTTGAGCTAGACACCTCAGACCCCACATCGGCACCGGCTCCCTCAGAGCCCCCGCCCAGTTTTGTCAAACTCGCCATGCGCAACATGGTGCGCAAAGGCGGCCAATCTTTGTTCCATTTCACTCTGACGGCGGTGTCATTGGTGGGGCTGCTGATCGGGCTGTCTTATCTCACCCGCTAGCGTGGCATGACGACCCCGACGGTAGACGTCACCTTGCTGGGCGAATCACTGGCCACCGTGAGCGCGATCGTGCCGACTGACCAATGGCCCGTTTGGCTGCAAATCTGGCTCACCCAGCTTGACCCCGCGCACTCTCCCCTCAATGCTTACGAGATGAGCCTGCAGTTCACGACTGACGCCACCATCGCTCAGCTCAACCGCGACTACCGCCAGCAAGATCGGGCCACCGATGTGCTTTCCTTTGCGGCGCTGGAGGATGCCCCCCTGCCATCGTCTCGGCTGAGACTGCTCAGCGCCAGTGCGAAGCCCATGGGCATTCCTTAACCGAAGAGCTGGCCTGGCTGGTCGCTCACGGTCTGTTGCACCTGTTAGGGTGGGACCACCCAACCGAAGCTCGCCTGCAAGCAATGTGGACCTTACAGCGATCGCTCCTGGCTCAGGTTGGCCTATCGCTCCCGGCCACGGCTTACACGATCGATAATTGAGCGTCTCAGGGGGTGGACTGACAGACCAGCGCTGGGGCACTCAGTGATATGGGGGCAGATGTGCCGTCTGTGTTCAGAGCCGTCAAGATCAACCTAGGCAGAAGCTGGACACCGGCTGCGCCCTTGATGCGCTTGCTCCCTGCCTCTCTCACCTGGCCACTCCTTAAGCCTAAATTCCCGACCTTTACCACGAAAATCCGCCCTGGGGTCACCCCTTTAACCGGCGTAATGAACAGTCTACGCACCCACTTCTGGACTATGCTAGGGCAGCAGAATAGGCTTTAAATAGACTGTTGGGCGCGATCGCCCTTTTCTTCTGCCCTGATTTGTCGAGTGTTCACGACTTTTATGCCGACCCCTTCCTCTATTTCAGACTCTACGCCGGTCAATGGCAACCGTGACACCGTGGCCTCACCGGAACGGGTGCACGCTTTTCAAGTTGCCCACAATTTAGGCTCCAGTTTTTTGTATGCCTGGCAGGGCATCTACTATGCGTTACGCACCCAGCGTAATTTTCGCATTCATGCCCTGGCTACCGGGGCCGTGATTAGCCTCGGCATCGTTCTGCAGTTGCCGAGCGTCAACATCGCGGTCTTAGGCCTGACCTGCGGCGCGGTTATGGCGCTAGAGTTGATTAACACTGCCTTAGAGGCCGTCGTGGACTTAACGGTTAAACAGAGCTATCACGAACTCGCTAAAATTGCGAAAGACTGTGCCGCCGGGGCCGTTTTTGTGGCCGCTTTGACTGCTATTTTGGTGGGAATCTGCCTGCTCGCGCCCCCTCTGTTGGTCGCCCTGCAGCCCTATCTCTAACGCTGCTGACGCTAAGGAATCCTGTGCCATGATCGTCGTGATCGACAACTACGATAGCTTTACCTACAACCTAGTGCAATATCTGGGCGAACTCGGCAGCACTCATGCGGTCGCCCAAGATATTCGGGTCTATCGTCATGACGAAATCACGGTCGATGAGCTAGCGCAACTCGCCCCCGATGGTATCGTTATCTCACCAGGGCCAGGCCGTCCTGATGATGCCGGTATTTCCTTAGAGGTGATTCGGCGGCTCGGGCCGACGGTGCCTCTACTCGGTGTTTGCCTAGGGCATCAAAGCATTGTGCAGGTGTTTGGGGGGCAAGTACCTGCCGCGG
>CALCPB010000627.1 GCA_937897665.1 uncultured Halomicronema sp.
CAGTTTCAGGTGGGCGCAGCGCAGCGCCGGATGTGGCCGTGTCAGGGGGGGGTATTGACCGTAGCGGTTGTAGCCCTACGCTTCGAGGATGGCTAACTACTCGTGGTCATCGGCCCGGTGCCGGATGAGAACCTGGTGCCCGATTATGCGTTGCGCTGGGGCATTGAAACCCTCTTTGGCCTGTTCAAAACCCGCGGCTTTTGCCTCGAATCCACTCACTTCACTGAAGCCGAGCGGTTGCGAAAGCTCTTTGCACTACTGACCTTGGCGCTCTGCTGGTCGATCACAACCGGCTTATTTCTTCATCAACTGCGACCCATCACCATCAAAACCCATGGCCGGAGGGCCAAAAGTTTGTTCCGTTTAGGATTTGACTATCTTCGCCATCTCCTGCTCAATCCCTCTCCGCTTTATGAAGATGACTTTCGACATACGCTGAAACTTTTGTCCTGTACTTAGCATACCCAGACGCAAATCGTGCAGAGTGAAAAAATGTCTGGCTTTGGAAAAATCGTTGCGGGCAGCGCCCATGAAATCAACAACCCGGTCAATTTCATTCACGGCAATCTAGCTTATGTTCAGAATTATGTAGAAGCTTTATTGGGTTTGGTGAAAATGTATCAGGAGCAGTGCCCTATCACCACCACAGAAATCCGAGCTGAAGCTGAAGACGTTGATTTGGAATTTATTCAAAACGACTTACCGAAAACGCTGGATTCTATGAAGACTGGCAGCGATCGCATTCGTGAAATTGTGCTTTCGCTCCGTAGCTTTTCCCGGTTTGATGAAGCTGATATCAAACTGGTTGACATCCACGAAGGGCTCGATAGCACATTGATGATCTTGGGCTATCGGCTGGAAGCGGAAGCCGATAGACCCGAAATTCGAGTTCATCGAGATTACGCAATCCTGCCGCTGGTTGAATGTTATGCCGGGTTGCTCAACCAGGTATTCCTGAATGTTCTGACTAACGCGATCGAAGCACTCAGCACCGAGAGGACGCCGCAAACATCACAAGCGCCAGTGGACAGACTCGATCAGATTACCCTGCAGACTGCTCTCGTTGATGAGCAGTGGGTGCAGATTAAGATCGCGGATAACGGGCCGGGTATTACTCCAGAAGTGCAGCAAAAGATGTTTGATCCGTTCTTTACCACCAAGTCTGTTGGCGAAGGCACGGGAATGGGCTTAGCGGTCAGCTACCAAATTGTGACTGAGAGACATGGCGGCCAATTAACCTGCCGTTCTTCGCTCGGTGAGGGGGCCGAATTTATTATTCAAATTCCGGTGCGCCGAACAGTCACTGGCGAAAGCACATAATGAGCATGAGGTTGCCGGTGTGTTCGGCGCACCGGACAGATTACGGCCCTCATCATCAATCACTCGCAGGCATCTATAACCGCTTCATCAGGGGTGCCTATAAAGCGATAACCGAAAAGCGATGAGCGCATCCACGAAGGAGGGATTGCTAATCTGGGTGCTGATTTCGATCGCGCCTCTAATCGTGCCAATGCTGGAATCATTGAAAGAGAGCTACAGAGTCTGCAGCCGTTAATTTCAGCAACTCGCCGTCAGGTCAGGTCAGATTCAGCTCATGCAAGTTCCCAGTCAATTTGTGCTGGCAGGCGGACTGAATAAAGGGCGTTTTCCAGATCGATATCGCGACAGCTCACTCTAATTGAAAACGCGAGGTTTGCGAGGCTTGCAGGGGCTGCCCAGGCAAATGTAATCAGCCGGCAGATCAGTAAACACGCTGCTTCTCGCCCCGACCAGGCTATTGGCCCCTACCGTCACGCCGGGACCGATGAAGCAATTCGCCGCTATCCAGGCCCCATTTTCGAGCACGATGGGAGCGACCTGCAGACCAAAGGCCGGATCAGCGGGATTATGCGAGCCGGTGCAGAGATAGGTGTTTTGCGAGATGACGGTGTGGTTGCCAAGCCGAATTGAACCTAGGCTGTAAAACTCCACGCCGCTGCCCACCCAGCTATAGTCGCCAATTTCAATCTTCCAGGGATAGTGAAATCGAGCTGAGGGTCGAATGACGACCCCCCGGCCAATGCGAGCCCCAAACCAGCGCAGCAACAGACGGCGAGGGGCGTGGTGGGCATGAAGCGTGAGGGGAAAGACCACCGCCTGCACCAGCCACCACAGCAGGATCCAAGGCTTCGAGCGGCCTGGTGAGTACCAAGACTGGTCATACTGGCGCAAATCAATCCGCGCCGGTGCCCCAATCCCAGGCTGCCAGGATTCGTCAGGGGTAGACTTTGCGTCCGGCAACGGGGAACGGTCAGAAGAAGAAGCCATGGCAACGGTTAGCTTTGCACGTTGGCAGGTGCGATCGCGGGTGACTCATCAGTAGCCCTGGCAGCCGCGTCATCTTCACCTTTTTTGACGTTAAGCTGTCCGCCAAACTTTTGGAGTTCAAACAACTTGACGCCGATTTGGTATTCATACTGGCTCAGCAGGCGACCGTAGATATAGCCTGCCTGACCATCCAAAAACCCGAGGCGAATGAAATAAAACAGAATAAACCGGAGGAATGGCTTGAAGGGTAAGCGCACCCAAATCTTTTTCAAAAACCGCTTACGCTGAACCGAGTCGCCAAACAGATTCGCGCCGATGGTGCCATCTTCAGCCATACCGTTGAGGATGTTGTAGTAAACCCGCGCCTCCCAGTTGGAATAGCGATTGTGGCGCTGTAGCCAGTGATAGAGATCGCGGAAGTCGATATGCAGCATATCCTCTTTCAGATAGCCGACTTCACCCGTCTCCACGATGACGTGCTCATGCACTTCGTTGTCACCGGTGTTACGAATTTCTTCGGTATTGAGGTTCTCGTAGCGACCATTGGCGTGGCGAAATAGGCGCAGATTCCAGTCAGGATATTTGCCGCCAAAACGAATCCATTTACCGAGGAAAAACACCCGGCGGTTGAGATAGTAGCCACTGTGGTCAGGCTTTTGAATGGCCTGCTCAATTTCGTCCCACAGTTCCTCCGTGATGCGCTCGTCGCAATCGACGATAAGCACCCAATCATTCTTAAAAGGCAGGTTATCGAGCGACCAGTTTTTCTTTTTGGGCCAGCGACCGTTGAAATGAAACTGCACCACTTGAGCGCCATACTCCTCAGAAATGGCGATCGACCGATCTTCGCTTTGCGAGTCCACCACAAATACTTCATCGGCGCGGGCTACGCTCTCTAGGCAGGCCGGGAGGTTGGACTCCTCATTTTTGGCAGGAATGAGAACGGAAACGGGGATTTTAGAGGACATAGCAGATTTTGAAGTAGTTAGGATAGGAGTTGAACGAATAGCCACCGGGTGGCAGTCAATTTAGGGAACCGATAGCGCCTGAGCCCATGCCAGCGAGCCTGCCTAGCCTGAGGCTGGGCGCAGCAAACCGCGAATAGCACTGATAAGATACCCAACTTGGCCGTAGGCATAGAGCATGTTTTCAAACCGCTGAGCCGGATCGGGCAGGTATTTGACCGTTTTGTAGAGACCGCGAATCAATCGCTCTCCCCCTGACTGCAGCTGCTTCCAGCCCGAACGACCGGCCACTCGTTCGCGGTAACACTCACTAATGCCTTGCCACCAGCTACGACGGATAAACCAGGTCGGGGCCAGTCGGCTCGGGGCGACGTTGTGGGCCACTAGAGCATCGGGTAAATAGGCGACACGGTAACCCATGTTTAGAGCCTTTTCGGTCATGTAAAGCTCTTCGTTTGACAGCAGGTTTTTGCCGACGCGGCCCAAGTTGACGTCAAAGCCGCCGATTTTTTCGAGAAAGTCAGCGGTGATGGAGTAATTGAGGCCTCTCGGGGTCAGTCCCGGCTGCTCGATGTAGACGATCTCATTCCCAAGGTCATAAGCGCCCAAGTTGCCCGTCATCCCCGTTGAAATCCAGTTCGGTGGGGTACAGTTGGGGGGCCAGATCAGCGTCACCTTGCCGCCCGCGATCGCCACCGTGGTGTCCTGCTCGTAAATCTGTGCCAGAGCCGTCAACCAGCCGCCGCTCGCTTCGGCATCGTCGTCTAGGTAAGCGAGAATTTCACCTTTGGCTACTGCCGCGCCGGCATTGCGCGCGACAGAGAGGCCGAGGTTGGCCTCATAGACGTACTGTAGCCGGGGATGGGGCAGGCGGGCTTCAACAATGGCCCGCGTGCTGTCGGTAGAAGCATTGTCCACCACGATCACTTCGTAGTCGGCAAAATCTTGCTCAAGCAAACTGTCGATCGCCGCGCCGAGATAATCTTCGCGGTTGTGCGTACAGATAATGGCTGAGATCCGAGTCGGGGGCATAGGGTGGTTACTCCTCTCGCTCAAAAGCGGGTCGGCTCGCCTTAAGCATTCCCGTTGCTGCTGGCATTCTCTTCAATGACGACGAATTCGGTCGGTCTTGTGCCCGAAGATTCACGGTAAATTAATATCCGTTGGATAACCAATTCTTCCTCGCAGGTGATGGATGGATAGCTATCGCGCTTACTCAGAGTTGCCCCAGGTTGATTTGGCCCCCCTCATCGACCATTCTCTCTTGATTCCCACTGCGACACCCGAGCAAGTGATGCATTGGTGTCGGGAGTGCGATCGCTACCGATTTGCGGCAGTCTGCATCGCGCCGACCCACGTGGCCCTTGCCCGCGAGCAGTTGCAGGGCAAAGGCGTGGCCATCTGTACGGTGATTGGCTTTCCTACTGGAGCCACGACCGCTGCCAGCAAACTTTACGAAGCCCAGGACGCAGTAGAGCAAGGGGCGACGGAATTGGATGTCGTGATCAACCTAGGCTGGCTCAAGTCGGGGCAGCATGACCGCCTGCATCGTGAAATTGCGGAAATTTGCGATGCTACCGGCACCCTAGTCAAAACAATCTTGGAAACGAGTTTGTTGACGCCAAAAGAGATCAAAACTGCCGCTGATATTTGTTTAGATGCAGGCGCTAGCTTTCTAAAGACCAGCACCGGTTGGCAAGGGGGCGCTACGGTCGAAGCGGTGCGCCAACTGCGCGAAATCGGCCACGGTCAGGTGGGCAAAAAAAGCCTCGGGGGGGATTCGCACCGCTGAGCAGGCGCTACAACTCGTGCAGGCAGGGGCCACCCGCATTGGCACCTCAAGAGGGCCAGAATTGGAGCAGCAGCAGGCCGCACTGGCGGAGCGGTAGATCCGTTAACGCTCACTCAAAACGCGCCGCCAACTGGGTTCCAGAAGCTTGATGTCGATAAAGTTATAGATTTGCCGAGCCGCCCAGGCGAGAAGGCGAGAACCTGCAGTAGAATTTTGGCGCATTGACGTGATCACGCAGCAACGTCAGTTAGCGGCCCCGGCGAGAGCGATCGCGGGCGGCGCATGAAAGTTGCCAGCCCCTGAATCAGAGTGATCGACCTTAACGCTCTCTCGTCAGTTTCAGCCGCTGCCAGTCAGATCGCTAACATCAGACTGGCGGCAGTTTTGCTTACTTCGCGCGGTTAATCTACACATAATGGCTCAGCAGGTGCTCTACGTCGATCCCGCTCAGGGACAGGACAATCGAGAGGGGCGATCGGCCAATCAACCCCTCAAAACCATCACTGCCGCATTACGACTGAGCCAGGGTGATACGCAGATACAGCTCCAAGCTGGGCTCTACACCGCCAACAGCGGTGAACAGTTTCCCCTAGTCATTCCGTCGGGGTGTGAGTTGGTGGGACAACCGGGGGGCGGTCGGCCTACCGCGATCGTGCAGGGCAGTGGCCCGGTGCAGCATCCAGCACTAGGTAGCCAGGTCGCCGCCAGCGTGTTGCAAGACGGGGCCAAGCTCAACCAGGTAACCATCATCAACACCCAGGCGCAGGGCATCGGCCTGTTGCTCGCCGAGGGGCGACCTCAATTGGCCGGGGTGGTCGTGATGAAATGTCCGCAGTATGGCGCCGTGACGCTGGGTAAAGCGCTGCCCTTTGTTCAAGACTGTGTGTTTGAAGACTGCGGGACGGCGATCGCCTGGTTTACCCAGAGCAAGGGCCAGTTTGAACGGGTCTTTTGTCAAAAAAATCAGACGGCGCTGCTGATTCAAGATTCCGCCGCGCCGCTGATTCTGTCCTGTGGCTTAGAACGCAATGTGACCGGCATCGCAATCGCCGATACCGCCAACCCAGTGCTCCGCCATAATCGGATTCGGCAAAATCAGACGGTGGGCCTGATGCTGACGGGCCAAGCCACCGCCGACTTTGGTCAGGCCGAAGACCTCGGTCACAACATTGTGCGCCTCAATGGCACAGTGGATATCAAAAACGGCAGCGGGCGATCGCTGGTCTCCTGCGGGAATGACGTGTTGCCTCAACAAATTCAGGGGCGCGTTGACCTGATCGCCAGTGCCCGACCCGACCCCGCAGCTGTGCCCCCGATACTGTTTGAGCAGCCTACAAGTTGGGCCGCTGGCGAGTCCGTTGAGCCCGGCGGGGCTGAGGCTTCAGAGTCGCCGCCCCCCCCCCAGGGCTCCATCCAATTCAGCGATATGGCGCGACACTGGGCTGGGCCTTTCGTCGATGGTTTGGCCCAGGCGGGAACAGTCGCAGGCTTTACGGATGGCACCTTTCGACCAGAGCGATCGCTCACCCGCGCCGAGTTTGCGGCCTTGATCGTTGCCAACTTTCCTGAGTTACCCGAGCAAACGGCCCCCCAGCGCTTTGCCGACGTCTCCCCCAACTTTTGGGCCTATACAGCGCTGTCTCAAGCGCAGCGGATGGGGTTTCTCAGCGGTTTTCCAGACGGCACCCTACGACCCAATGAGCCGATCACGCGGATTCAAGCCATCGTGGCGGTGACCAACGGCCTCCAACTCACGGGCGGCCGGGTGGATGATGTGGGCATTTATCGCGATCGCGCGCAAATTCCTAGCTATGCTGTCGATGCTCTCTCAACGGCAACCCGTCAGCGACTCGTGGTTAACTATCCTGACCCGATACAGCTGCGACCATTAGAAACGATGACTCGCGGTGCAGTTTCGGCATTGATTTACCAGGGGCGAGTCGCCGTTGGCACATCAACCGCGATCGCCTCGCCTTACATCGTTCGACCCGATACGACGCAGCCGCTGTTTAGCGACCTGACAGCACACTGGGCCCGCGATTTTATTCAAGGATTAGCCGCAGTCAACTTAGTCACGGGCCTGCAAGACGGCCGATTTGCCCCCAACGACGCGATTACTCGCGCTCAGTTTGCCACCCTGGTCGTCAACGCGATTCAGCCAGTACCCGTGAAACCAGCCCTGCAGTTCAAAGACGTGCCGTCCGACTACAGGGCC
>CALCPB010000628.1 GCA_937897665.1 uncultured Halomicronema sp.
GCAGTCAGGTGGCTGTGGCCTCCGGTGACTGGTGATCCCCACGCTTGCAGCTCGTGCCAGATCTGGATGTTTTCCCTTATCAAAAAGGCCCAGAACTCTGGTGTATCTGGGCTCATTAAAGAGACGTCAGGTCAGCTCTATCCCCAGTCCGCTTAGTCAATCTCTGGTGAGCAAGACACCTCAACCGGTTGGAGGGCATTAGCTTATGCCTGCCGCATGGCTCCCTCAACCCCAAGTCAGCGGTACCGACTGGCTGTCGGCGGCCGCCACTGCTGCCAGCCAGAGACCAGATCAGACTTTGACCAACACTAGATCATCTTCAATTTTTGCTTCATAGGTTTCCAGAGCAGTTGGGGCTGGCCCGGAGGCCACGGTACCGTCAGGGTTAAACGACGAACCATGGCAGGGGCAAGCAAAAGCGCCCTCTTCCCAGGCGACGCTGCAGCCCTGGTGAGTGCACAGCGAGTTGACAGCGATGAGGGCGGCGTCATCGGCGGGATCACGCACAACCACGAGCTGGGTGCCATGAAAGTTTTTGTCGGCAACAAATCCAGCTTCATCTAGCTCACCTACAGTGGCAATAGCAGCAAATCCATCTTCTCGGGGGGTGGAGTCGATCGCCCCGGCGTCATCTTCGGGGGCGGCATCGGGCGCTGCTGTCTCTGACTGGCAAGCCGCCAGTGCCACTGGTAGTGAGCTCGCCAGGACACCAATCCCCATAAGATTCATAAATTCACGTCGATTCATCGCAAGCAGTCTCCTTTCAACAATGAGATTTTAGAGGGTTCAACTCCAGAGCAGAGCATGATCCCGCAGTACGGTACGACTAAAACGAGCGTTCTGGCTGCCGAACGGTCACAGGGCTGCCTGAAAACCGAAACGCGGCTGGCTGAATAGGGCGTTAAACCGCTGCGCCCTTAGCCCCTAAAGGTTATCAGCCGGCGTCAGCGCCTGACGCTTGAGCCAACCGGAGTGGCGGGCCACCGTAGTCAGCACCAGTAGCAGATCGAACCCGACCACGCTGGCAATCAGCAAATCAGAGCCACCGCTGCCAAACCCATAGCTGTGTAGGCCGGTGCCCAAGACAAAGTTGACGCCATACCAGGCCATCAGCACCGCATTAAACGAAACGATGCTGGCGATATGAACGCCAAAGTCACCAATCCAGCCCACTAGGCGACCATGCAAGGGCGCGAGGTAGCAGAGCAAGGCAATCAGCGCCCAGGTTTCTTTGGGATCCCCGCCCCAAAAGCGGCCCCAAGAGAAGTGCGCCCAAATGCCGCCCAGAATGATGCCCGTTGTGCGCAACAAAACGCCGACCTGCAAAACCCGATAGTTGAGCTGTGACAGGAGCTTTAGCCGCTGACTCGCTTGCGGCGTCAACAGATAATTAAAGAGGGCCACATGACCGATCCCCAAAGCGAGGGCAAAACTGGCATAGCTTAAGGTGATAGTAGGTACGTGAATGCTGAGCCAAAAGTTGTCTCGCAGCACGGGCACCAGCGGTGCAATGCTCGGATCGAGTACAGCAGGCAAACTATCCGCCAGGACTAAACAGACAACTGCTAGGGGGGCCGCCGCGAGAACGTAGTAACGATTGCGCGAGAGCAGCTCTAGCAGAAAGGCGATCGCGGCGATGCCAAACCCGACCCACACCACCGACTCATACATGTTGGTCACGGGCGGGCGATCGGCAATTTGCATCCGCAGCCAAAAGCCATAGCTTTGCACGGCCAAGCCAGTGGTAAACAGCCCCATCGCGCCCCAATAAAGGTGCTCCCGCTTAATCCACTGGCTCAGCAGCATGGCAAGAAAGGCAATCGCAAACAGCCACCAAGCCTTAGCAAAGGGATGAAAGTGATTGAAATGGACTTCACGATTGAGCACTGCTGCAGTTGGATAGATCGTGGGACTCAACTGCTGCAAGGCTGATCGCAGCTCATCAGCCAGCGACGCGATCATGGCTAAATGGGTGGTACCGCCCTGCAGCACCGTCTGCTGCATCATGGCAAAATTGGCCATCAGCGGGGCAACCGTTTCCGGCGCATAGAGCGTGGTGGCCTCGTTGAATCCGGCCCATTTGCCCTTGATGTCATCAGGATGGGGCACAATCGGCAGGTCATTGTCGCCAACCGCTTGGTACAGCAAATTGAGACGCGATTCGA
>CALCPB010000629.1 GCA_937897665.1 uncultured Halomicronema sp.
TTTGACCTCGTTGTGCAGGCCGGACAGTCAGTGCTGGCTAAAGACACCCTGGGCGCGCTGCGCTACGGCTATGCAACTCGCACTAACCTAGGGCCGGTGCGACCTGATGTCGATGCCCTGTGGGACTTGTCTATCCACGACATCGCCATCTTCAATCATTGGCTAGGTGAGACGCCGATCGCCGTTTCCGCCCAAGGACAGATCTGGCTGCAGGGCGATCGCACATCGGCTGAGCACTTCCCCAAGGGCTTAGCCGACGTGGCGTGGCTTCGGCTATTTTATTCCAGCGGCTTTGAAGCCACGATTCACGTGAGCTGGGCCAATCCCGACAAGCAACGACGGCTGTGTGTGGTGGGTGATCGCGGCACCCTAGTCTTTGACGAAATGCAGCCCACTGAACCACTCGTGCTGCAGCACGGTGCGTTTGAGCCACAAGGTCTATACTTTGTGCCCACTAATCTTGAACGCGAAGTCGTAGTGGTACCGCCAGGTGAACCGCTCAAAGCGGTCTGCCAGCATTTCATCCAGTGCGTGACCGACAACCAAAATTCAGAGATTTCGTCAGGCCAAATCGGCACCGACCTCGTCAGCGCGCTAGTAGCCCTTTCAAAATCACTCAATCAGGATGGTCAGCGCGTGGAGCTACTGTAGTCTTCTGCTCGATATAGCAGAATGTAGAGTTCGGAATGCGGAATTGAAAAGCCTGTTTCAAGGGGCTTTCAGCGATTTCAGGCTGTCCGAACCAACAGCGGATTACTATAGGAGCCTCCTCAGTAGGGACAGTCCGGCGGTGCATAGGCCAGCCAGAAAAAGCTCCGGTCATCGAGGCGGCACCGTCGCCTTGGTTGAATCGCCGGCGGATTGCAGCACGGCTTCGAGCTAGCCGGGAAAGCGCTCGCTCAGATCCTCAATCCGCAAAGAATTGAGATGCTGAGTGCCTTGCTTTTGGCAAGCAATTACCCCAGCCTCGCGCAAAATCTTGAAGTGATGGGACAGGGTTGACTTGGCCACCGAAACCTCAATCGCCGCACAGGGCAGTCCGGGCACGTCAGCCAAGCGCTTTACGATCTCTAGTCGTACCGGGTCGCCGAGGGCGTACAACACCCCCGCTAGCGACAGATCAGATTTGGCTGGATGATAAATCGGTCTCATGGTTGCAGTCTCTTACCGGACGAGCTATAGTTTGATTGTTCGAAAAAATCGAACAATTGTTATTCTCGCCTCATATCCATTATTAAGGTAAACGGAGGTATTGACATGTCCGCCGTTGCAGAAATTACCCAAGCAACTTTCGACACTGACGTTCTACAAAACGACTTGCCCGTGCTGGTCGACTTTTGGGCTCCCTGGTGTGGGCCTTGTCGCCTCGTCTCTGGCGTGGTTTACGAAATCGCCCAAGAGTATGAAGGTCGGGCCAAAGTCGTCAAGGTCAATACGGATGACCAGGCTGCGATCGCTTCTCAGTACGGCATTCGTAGCATTCCTACCCTGATTGTTTTTAAGGGTGGGCAGGTGGTTGATCAAGTGGTGGGAGCGGTGCCCAAAGTCACTCTGGCTCAAACCCTCGATCGCTATCTGGCCTAGACCGTTTCTTGCTAATGGGGCACTGATTCCTGGCTATGAGCCCCATTAGCGCGATCGCGATTCGGCATCAAGCGAGTTGCGATTCCCCCTCATTGGCACCCTGTCATCCAACCGCTTCACCAGGATGGATGTCGGGTCAAACAAAACGTTTCATGATTGCAGCGATGAGTTGGGCGGTGGTTTGCCCCCAGCTCAGCTGCTGCTGCCGATTATCCTCATTTACGCAGGTTTGGTCCCCGATGACTCACTCTAAAGATCTGTTTACCCCCATTCAGCTCGGGCGCTATGAGCTGCCTAATCGCATCGTCATGGCTCCCCTCACGCGCAATCGAGCCGGAGCTGATGATGCCCCCATCGCGATGCATGCGGAGTATTACCGTCAGCGGGCCTCTGCCGGCCTGATCATTACCGAAGCAACCCAAGTGGCCCCGTTAGGTCAGGGCTATCCTCACACTCCTGGCATCTATTCGCAGGCGCAGGTAGCGGCCTGGCAGCGCGTCACCGACAGCGTACATCAGCAGGGCGGTCGTATTTTCCTACAGCTGTGGCATGTGGGCCGGATTTCTCATCCCTCCTTTCACAACGGCGAGTTGCCCGTCGCCCCTAGCGCCCTGCAGCCTGCAGGCGAAGCCATGACCTACGACGGGATGCAGCCCTTTGTCACGCCTCGCGTGTTAGAACTGGACGAAATTCCGGAGATTGTAGAACAGTTCCGGCAAGGCGCTAAGAATGCATTGGCGGCAGGTTTTGACGGGGTCGAAGTCCATGGGGCCAACGGCTATTTGCTGGATCAGTTTTTGCGAGATGGCAGCAACCATCGCACCGATGCCTACGGCGGCTCCGTTGAGAACCGCGCCCGCCTCTTGCTAGAAATCACACAAGCAGTCGTCGAAGTCTGGGGCAGCGATCGCGTCGGCGTGCGGTTGTCACCCAGCAGCACGTTTAACGATATGAGCGACTCTGATCCCAAGGCCACTTTTAGCTATGCGGTGCAGGCGCTGAATGAGTTCAATCTGGCTTATGTGCATCTGCTGGAGCCCAGCGAAGCCGATTTGCGTTATGGCGGCACGCCGATTCCCACCCGCGAATTTCGTCCGCTGTATGACGGCAGGCTGATGACGAATTGGGATTACGATCAGGCTAAGGGTAACGCCGCGATCGCGGCGGGCGAAGCGGATTTGGTCTCCTACGGCAAGCTGTTTATTGCCAACCCTGACCTGCCCCAGCGATTTAAGCTGAATGCGCCGCTCAACGAGCCTGATCCCAACACGTTTTATGGGGGTGACGAGCGGGGCTATATAGACTATCCGTCCTTAGCGATGAGTCAGTCAGCTTAGAGCGTTGCGCACAAATATCGTGTTGACTGTGGGGGTTTGGCACACCACCAAACCCTGACAGACCCTATCTGTCCAGAGCACAGTGAACCTGGTTATTCGTTGCGAAAATCAGCTTGGTCGCGCCCTGGCAAGCTTTCCATCACGGATAAAACAGCCTGCTGCGCGGCCAGAATATCGCGTTCTTCACCGCCCAAATACAGTCGCCCAAAGCTGCCAACTGCGTTGATTTGCAGAATGTTGATGAGGGCGGCTTTTTCAGCTTCATTGGCAGCAAGGGAGGCATAGGCCGCCGGCTCGACCTCAAAAACATAGAGAGTTTGACCGGCCACAATCTTGTTGCCGCGGCGGCTGCGGTTGATCAGCTGCACGTGGTGCGGGTCGAGGTTACGAATGACCTGACTAGAGATCACCCGAGGGCGCAGACAATCGCGCCGACTGACACCGATCGCGTCCAGCATCGCGCGCCCGGCAGCATGCACTTCGGCCTGACTACTGGCGTGAATTTCTAAGTTGCCATAAAGCCGCTCAACCATCAGCACAGCGGGGCGCACCACGGCTGACTTGAGGGCGATGTCCATCAGGCGATTGATTTCAATACCGGGAGAAATTTCGAGCCAGAGCGATGAATCGCCAGGTAGTGGCAAAAACCCGACGGCTACGGTTCCCATATAAGCGGCGTGCTGCGGTTGCAGGCTGTCAATGTATACGTAGCTGCGCAGATCGACGCCCAAAACTTTCTGTGCTCCTATGAGTCCCCCGTCAGTATAGCGGGCTGCGGAAGATCACAGCGTTTGCGGTGAGGGTGTTTGAGCCCCTCTTCAGCGCGTATTTGTGACTGCAGAGAACAGCGATCGCCGCTGAATCTAGCCGTCATGATGGCGGCTGTAACACAATCCACGGGTCATCAACCACCGCGATCGCCCCGCCAGGAAACGGATCAGACTGGCTGCGGTTAGGGGCATCGAGTAGGGCCACCACTTTTTCGACTTGTGCAAACTGAGGGGATATCTGGAGCTGCTGCATTAGCAGCTGGCGGATTACCCGCCGCTGCAAAGCGAGGGGAATCGCGCGCAGCGATCGCCGCTGCAACCGCCCCTGCACCACGCACTCCATAAATACAATCTCTGTCTGGGCAGCCAGATATGCCACCTCGGAGGTCAAATATTCTGCCGTTTGGGCCAGGGTCGCATCGACTAGCGGGTTAAAGTGCTCACGCAGCGGTGGCAAAATATCCAGGCGCAGCCGATTACGCCGATAGGTACGGTCAGCGTTGGTCACATCCTCCCAGACTGGCATCTGCCAGGCGTCGCAAAACTGTCGGGTTTGGGCACGGGTGACGTCTAATAAAGGACGCACCAAGGAGAGATCGGTCGCGGTAGCGCTCAGGGGCCGGTGCCAGGTCAACGCCTGTAAACCGTCTAAACCGCTGCCCCGCACCAAGTTAAATAGCAGCGTCTCGGCGCGATCGCTGGCGGTATGTCCGGTCACGACATGGGTGCAGCCGGTTCGGCGCGCCACCTCAGCAAAAACCTGATAGCGCCACTGTCGGGCAGCGGCCTCACTGGTTAGCGGCTGCCCTGCCGTTTCTACCTGACAGGGGACGCCCCAATCAGTAGTGAACTGATGAACAAAAGCCGCGTTGGCGTCAGCGTCGGCACGCCAGCGATGGTTGCAGTGAATGCCGTAGAGTTGCCAGTGCCATTTGGGCCGCAGATCAATCAGCAATCGCAATAAACATTGCGAGTCTTGCCCGCCCGAAACAGCAACCAGGACGTGGGCTTGGGGCGGTAGCAGCAGCTGGGGCTGATCGGTGTGAACGGTAGTGGTGCGCGATCGCAAGGTTTGATGCAAGTGGGCATGCAACGCACTCCAGGTCATCTTTGCCGCTGCCTCTGGCTGGCCGGGAGCCAATCCCCAAGAACTGCCCGATCGCATGCGCCAGTCCAGACATCCTGATTTAAGATGGCATGACTAGCGTGATGTCTACGACGTTGACTGCCGTTCATGAGCTTGGATTCTCCCCCCGTTAACGCCGATGCCGCTCCCGCCGAGGCAGCGACCGATGCCGCCAGCCCTGAAGTCGATCCTAACGTTCAGGTGCGGTTCAAGAGTCAGGCGGGCAAAGTCTTGCTGCTACTGCCGCCGGAACCCTCGGCGACGCTGTCGCCCTGGCCCGAAGTGTGGGAACAACTCAAGCATCGCCTCACCGCTGGCGAACGCTTTTGGCAATCGCAAAGCACCGTGCATCTGATCGCCCGAGATCGACTGCTCGATAGCCGTCAACTGCAAGAAATTGCCGACGCCCTGACCGATGCGGAACTGCAGCTAAAGCGAGTCTATACCAGCCGTCGCCAAACGGCAGTCGCTGCCGCTACGGCTGGCTATGCGGTCGAGCAGCACACGCCCGTCACCCCGCTCAATCAAGCATCTCCTCAATCGGGCTCGTCCCTAGATGAGCCACTCTATCTGCAAAGCACCATTCGCTCTGGCATGGAGATTCGCCACAATGGCACGGTCGTCATTTTGGGCGACATTACCACCGGCGGCAGTATTGTGGCCGCTGGCGATATTGTGATTTGGGGCCGACTCAAAGGCCTAGCCCATGCCGGCTCTCAGGGCAACCGCCGCTGCCGCATTATGACCCTGCATATGGAACCGACTCAGCTGCGCATCGCGGACAAAGTTGCCCGCCCGCCCGAAACGCCGCCGCAAGCCTATTTGCCTGAGGTAGCTTACATCGGTGAGGGCGGCATTCGGATTGCACCCGCTCAAGACTTTTCGCGCTGGCTCACAGAGCAGCACGCTTAGGCAACGCCCCCTTCATCGCGCTGGGCACTTTGCTTAGGGCCGCTAGAAACACTCTGAAGACTAGGGTACCTAGGAGCGCTCCGCCCCTCAGCACATCAGCTAAGTGGCGCCGCCGTC
>CALCPB010000630.1 GCA_937897665.1 uncultured Halomicronema sp.
ACGACCGGCATCAACGGATCGCCCCGTTTGATGTTCCACTTGAATCCGACCGGATTGGCGGCTCCGGTGCCTGCGTTTGTTATGTGGCATGACCGCGCAAGCGTTTGAAATACACCCATTCCGGATCGCCTTCGTCAAGGTTGTCGATGAAGCCACTTCGATCAAATCCCAGCGTTGCCAGCAGTTGCTGCATCGGGACGTTGGATTGATTCGTCGATGTGAACAGTTTGGGGGTGCGGCATGCATTAATCAAGTGACGGATCAACGCCGATCCAATTCCTTGACGGCGGAATCGCGGATGGATATAGAGCATTTCGATCCAACCGTTGTCGTAGAACTTGTAGTTCAGGACGGCGTAGGCCACGACGTTGGTGTCGATGACGGCGATGTAACACGCACCCGATTTGATCTGGTCGTGGATGAACTGGATGCGTGCCGGGTCAGATGCCGCGACGTGATCGAAAGCGATGATCGCATCTGCATCCGTCTTTGCCGCAATTCGCAATTTCATGGGAGTATGGCTTATCACATAATGGCTCAGATTAGCAGTGGCAGGGACTTTGAAGTTTGCCGTAATAACTCTCAGCCGTCCGCTGCATTGGAATCGTTAGACCGCTTTTCTCGCAATGTACTGCACGACTGATGCAATCCCCGTGTGCCCTTTCCCCTCACTGACCTCACGTTCGATTTCTAGGGCCGAAATCGGTTTGAGATTGGGAAGTTCTTGACGAAGCTTGGCAACAGTCATGAGCATGTCAATGTCTTTGGGGCCGCCCGTATTTTTGGACAACTGGCTTTCAGAGTAGGCCTCAAGCAGAAAGATGCCATCTGGTTTAAGCGCTTTTTCAATCAGCGGATACAGCTTGTGGCGAATGGCACTGGGTAAGTGGGCGGAAATAGAGACGATCGCACCAAAGTGGTTTTCTTTGGGTTGAAATTCGGCTAGATCGGCCACTTCTGTTTCAATCACCACACCGCGAGACTGGGCTAATGATTGGGCTTTTGCTAAACCGACTTCCGAGCAGTCGACGCCGAGTACGCTTAAACCGCGCGTGGCTAAAAAAACGGCATTGCGCCCCTCTCCCTCAGATAACGAGAGTACCGGCCCCTGCGGGGAATCTGCGTTTTTGACCAAGAAAGAGTTTGCCTCTGTACCGTAAAGATATTCGTCAGCGTTGTATCGTTCGTCCCAGAAGTTTTTGTTGTACATGTTCCTTGTCTTGAGACCTAACTAGGGTATCCAACGTCAGATCTGAAGAATCATTCTCATCATTGATCGGCTGGTGGATTGCAAATTTAACAGATCATCCTCAGAAACTCGTTTACTCGGTCCAGGGCGGCCGTTGATAAGGCGACAACAGTACAACCTGAGAAAAGCTCCAGCTCGCCTGAGGTCAGAAGCAAGCGAGACGTATACAGTTGCGATCGCATTTCTGGGGTGATGTGGAGCGATCTCCCATCTCTAGCTACTTGACTGAGAACAAGGTTTGACGATAAGAAACCTCCATGACGCTCACACTTACCGGACGCAAAACACCTTTGCAATTCAACCGACTAGATTTTACGTTCTGGTGCCGTGTGATTATTCGGTGTCACATCGGCAATCTGAGGGTTCTGCAATCGCCCTAACGTAGAACCCAATACTACTATTGTGGCTCTTCCGGATGCTGAAATACTTGCGGTGCCAGTCTCATTAGATCTTGACCAAACGGCGTCTGGCGCAGCGCGTGCTCATCGATTGCGGCGGCTCTGATGGGCAGCGGCACAATCCCAGACAGGGGAACATAGTCCATGATTTTGGGAGCGATCAACCACCTCGGGAGCAACCCCTTGGAATCGAGTTTTATGAGCATCGGTGTCTTGAGATAGAGGCCATAGGTCGTGGCGTAGCCATCGTTTCTAGGGCCCAAATGACTGACGTTCGACCAAGCGGAGCGAAGCTGAACCCGGCCCCGCTGCCACTCGAAGCCTTCTGCGTCTACTCGAAGCTGTGAGGTGAGCAAAAAATAGTAAAGCCACAATAAAAACACCAAGCCAACCGGCAACA
>CALCPB010000631.1 GCA_937897665.1 uncultured Halomicronema sp.
GCATTAAACCCGCCATCACGAGACCGCCAATCGCGGTGCAGTAAAGCTGGTAGCTGTTGGTAATGCCGGAAGCTCGCCACAGCTGGAAGAAACCAGAGGTGATTTGAATACCCTGGAAACCGCCGCCGACGTCAGCGTTCAGGATCTCTTGACCAAAAATGGGCCAAACGACCTGAGCACTGGGTTTGATGGCCAGAGGATCGGCCATCCAGGTTTCGTAATTAGAAAACTTAGCGCCATGAAAATACATGCCGCTAAGCCAGATGAACACAACAGCCAAATGGCCGAAATGTGCACTAAAGATTTTGCGCGAAATATCTTCTAAGTCACTGGTATGACTATCAAAATCGTGAGCGTCAGCATGGAGGTTCCAAATCCAAGTTGTGGTTTTGGGACCTCGCGCAAGGGTGCGGTCAAAGTGACCCGGTTTAGCCCACTTCTCGAAAGAAGTAGGAACTGGATCTTTATCAACAGTCACCTTTACGCTTGCCTCCCGCTCGCGTGGGGTAGTTGTCATGGAGACTCTCCTCTCTCTAGACAAACGAGCATTTGCAAGTTGGTACTGTACACCGATCGCCGAACCGGCCAACCAAAGGTTAAGAAACCTTAGATTTCCTGGGGCATCGAATTACAGTTGCTGTTGAGCATTATAGACGCCTATATTTCCTTCTCTGGCGAGAGGTTAACAATATTTCAACCTAGGGAAATAACCACCCCGCTTGACTTTCAGCCGCCAATAGCAATCAGAAAACTGTACAAAAAGCACATTATTAATAATTCTCAATCAACTTCCTTAACTTTTCTCTGGCATTGAGGACGTCCGTACGTTCTTTTGTTAAAGAATGTGAACTTTGATGTATTTAATTGGCTTTTTGGCGTTGAATCCCTAGGTATTTCGGCTTTTGGCAAGCGTCTGTAATCTTCTGCTTATTGAAGTGATTGAAAAATTAAATTTACGTTGCAACCGTTTAGGTGATTGGGCGATGTGGGTGATCGGGCTTTCGCCCGGTTCCGCAGTGAGGGAAAATCTGAACGGAACAACAGAAACGGGAGTGTGGGGATGGTGTCGAGCTTGCGACAGGCGATCGCGCTATGGCTGATAGTCTTAGCCCTGGGACTGGCGAGCTGTGGGGGCGGCGACGTGCCCATCGTGCTTTTAGATGATGGCGAGACCGTTCAGGCAACCAATCCTCTCGTGGGAGCCATCGCTGAGGTATCTCCACCAGAGAGCATTCAGCAGCTCAAGCCCTATCTCGATGTTTATGAGCCGCAAGTTCGCATTACTTCACCTCGTAATGGTGCCACGCTGCAAGAGACCAGCGTGGCAGTTGAGCTGCAGGTAAGAGATTTACCCATATATATAGATCAAGATTTAGGTCTGGGGCCTCACCTGCATCTATTCCTCGATGATCAACCTTATCAAGCGATTTATGACCCCGAGCGTGCGCTGACCTTGGCTGATTTAGCCCCCGGCACCCATACTCTGCGGGCATTTGCCGTTCGCCCCTGGGGCGAAAGCTTTAAAAACGAGGGAGCTTACGATCAGGTAACCTTCGACGTGTTTGCCGCTTCTCCCCAAAACAACCCAGATGACAGCCAGGCTTTGCTGACCTATAGCCAGCCCCAGGGTAGCTATGGGGCTGAGCCGATCATGCTGGACTTTTACCTCACTAATGCGCCACTGCACTGGGTCGCTGAAGCCGACGAATCGATGAGTGACTGGCGCCTTCGATGTACGGTCAACGGCGAATCTTTTGTGTTCGACCGCTGGCAGCCGATCTATTTAAAGGGCTTCAACCCGGGCAAAAACTGGGTCAAGCTGGAGCTGATTGATGAAAACGGCAGCCTGATCGACAACGCGCTGAACACAGGCATCCGCGTGATCGATTACAACCCCGGCGGTGAAGACGCTTTATCACAGCTGATTCGAGGCGAGATTCCCTTGGCACAAGCCAAAGTGCTGGTTGACCCTAACTATGTGCCCCCCGCCCCCATTGTCAAAGAGCGCACTGAACCGCAGAGTGACGGTCTATCTGAACCAGATGCTGACAATGAGCCTGAGCCTCAAGCTATCGATTCGATCGAGCCACCGGCAATCGAAGCTCTACCGGCAGAGCCCGAGTTGGCCCCCATTGACGCGGCCCCGCCCGCTGAGGCGCCTGCATCAGAAGACGATCTTGCACCGACTCTAGATACCGATGAGACTAATGAAGTGCCAGTCGCCGATCCCGAAGACGCTGATCTCATCACCGCACCCGATGAAGCCGCACCCGATGGAACTGTCCCAACGACAGGTTTATCAGCGACGGACGAGCGTGATGTTCCCGCAGAAGAAACTGAGGTTCCTGCAGAAGACACGGAGCCGGCAACGCTACCGCCCTCCACTGACATCAACGAGACACCTGCTGATTCGCTCAGCGAATCGGCAGAGACAACACTGATGCCGGAGAGTCGTTCTAACGATTTGGACAACTTACTAGACGACTTCCCAGAAGCGACAGCCCCGTCATCCGGTCTAGCGGTAGATGATCTAACGGAGGGGTCTCCACTAATGGATGCACAAGACCCCAATTTCCCTGACAGCGCTTTGCTTGACAATCTCCCTGCCGAGACCATGAGTCCCGCTTTGCCAGAGGAAACACCCGCTGAACCCACACCGGAACCCGCGCTGGAATCGTTAGAGGCAGATGCAGACTTGGTTTGACCCACTAAAGCAATTGCTCCGGCAGTTCTTTATCTTTAAGGCCATCTCGTTGGCAGCGACAAGTTGAGTCACGTTTGACTCGTCTAGTAGCGGCTCTGCTCAACCAGCGGGACTTCATCGTCGTTCAAACACCGCATTCAGAACTCCGCCACGGTAGCCTAGAAACGTTGAAAGTAAGGACGTTGAGTGACACAGCCAGAGGCTTTGCAGCAGCTGTTAGAGGCGATCGCCCAGGGGCAGGTCAGTCCCAAATCGGCGTTTGAGCAGCTGAAGTATTTAGAGTATGAGCCGGTCGAAGACTTTGCCAAAGTTGACCATCACCGCTCGCTACGCACTGGCTTTCCCGAAGTGATTTGGGGGCCAGGCAAAACGGTAGAACAAATTGTGAGCATTATGCGGGCCATGCGCGATCGCACCCCCGTCGTCATGGCCACCCGCATTGAGCCGGAAGTCGCTCAGCAGATTCGTGCGGCTTTGCCGGCGGCCATGTATTTTGACCCGGCGCGTATTTGTGCGCTGGTGCCAATGAACTTGCGCCCCCAACATTCTGGCCTCATTGGTATTTTGACGGCGGGTACGGCAGATCTACCCGTGGCCGAAGAGGCGGCGGTAACGGCTGAGCTGTCAGGATTCCAAGTGTTGCGGCTGTGGGATGTGGGCGTCGCAGGCATCCATCGGCTGCTGCGGCATCGCGCGGTGGTTGATCAGGCCGATGTGTTGATTGTGGTCGCGGGCATGGAAGGGGCGCTACCCAGCGTTGTCGCGGGCTTTTCGGACTGCCCGATTGTGGCGGTGCCCACCAGCGTGGGCTATGGGGCGAGCTTTGGCGGCGTATCGGCGTTGCTAACAATGTTGAACTCCTGCGCGACCGGTATCGGTGTGGTGAATATCGACAACGGGTTTGGGGCCGCGATGTTAGCGGGGCAAATTTTGCGGACGGCTAATCGCATTCAAGAACGGAGCGATCGCCCCCAGCCCCTCTGAAATGCTGGCTATCAGGGTAAAAATGGTCACGATTTTTTGGCTAGTCGGCGTGATTTATCTGATATGTGCGCGAGACTATCGACCACCGCACGTCCACGTCCATCCCAGTCCCGTGAAGCCTGAGTAGGAACTGCGAAATTTTGTGGGTGACAGTTGTTCTGCGCTTTTAGGCAAAAGGGGATATTCAAGCTGCTTGAATATCCCCTTTTGATTTTTTGAAAATTGAGTAATGTAGAAAAGTCTACGACTCAACATCAATCGTTCTCACGTCGATGTTGTTGGGATCTTGGACATCGCTCTTAACAGGATTTCCTCGCTGATTCAAGTATCCCAAGAAAACCTGAGAAAGCTCAGCAACTAACAATGTTGCGATCGCGGCGTCGTCAATCCAACCAATAACTGGAATAAAATCCGGTGCAATGTCGATGGGAGAAATCAAGTACACCAACGTTCCCCCAATCAGCAGCCATCGGTATTTAGGATGACGCATTGTTTGCTTGTACCAGGTGTAAAAAGACTGAGCAAAATTTTCCATGCTGCTGATATCCACTGAGCTTCGGTCTCATTATCCTCAAAGTCATTGGTTAGCAACAGTGTAGAAAACTAGCCAAGTTGAGGGGGACAAGCCGTATTGTTGGCCGTTCGGGCTCTAGATGTCCGAACTTGGCAGTGGGTCAGCTGCTTAGAAGCCAAGAGCGACGC
>CALCPB010000632.1 GCA_937897665.1 uncultured Halomicronema sp.
TAGTTATGAACTGCTTTCAAAAACCTTTGTCATGGGCGTTAACCTCTTTCTTAGGAGCCTGTCACCTCTTAACAAGTGGGGCTTTCGCGTATACCGGCAACAATCCATCCTATGACGACTATTACAAACCGACTGGTAGCTCTAGTCTCCATTCGGATGCTTTAACGAGGGCTATTCTCGATACCTTGAATCTTGATGACGACTATTCTCACCCACCTTTATTGGCTCGTCGCCCTCCCCATGGATCACCACCGCCGCCACCACCACCGCCGCCACCGGGTCGTCCTCCTCATCGATCTCCTAGATAGGTGACAGACTATTAAATCGAAAGTAAAAAATGACAACACTTTAAACCTATTTCGGAACAACTCGACCATGGACTCAAATAACAAAACAGTAGTCTTAACAGGGTCAACAGGTGCGATCGGCACTGAACTTGCAAAACTGCTGGCGCAAGGCGGCTATAACCTGGTGCTGATCAACCGATCGCAGAAAAAATCCGCTGCTCAGGTTGCCCAACTCCGTGAATTATTTCCTGAACAGCGATTCGATGGATTGATTGCCGATCTGATGGACACAGATCAAATCAAGGATCTTATCAGCAAGATTGTCTTGACGTATTCTCAGATTGATGCACTTTATAATGTGTCGGGTCTTTTGACAGATCGGCGGATCATCAGCCCACAGGGTGTTGAAGGTCATTTTGCCCTGAATACGCTGGCTCCATATATGTTAATTCAGGGGTTGAGATCTCAGCTATCTGCTGGAGCATCCGATGGCAATCAATCGGTGATCGTCAACTTTTCATCGAGTGCAATAAACGCCGTTAAGGAAATTGATGTGACGCAGCTTCGCAACCCGGACAAAATTGGTGGGCTGATGGATGCATATGCCAAATCTAAACTGGCAGTGACAGCAGTTACCTGTTTACTAAAAGATGACCTGATGGAAGAGAATATTCTGATCTACTCCGTTGACCCTGGTGCAACCAAAAGCTCCATGACCAAGGAGAGTACAGGAATGCCTCCCCTCTTGCGCCTTTTAGCTCCCCTGCTATTCAAATCGCCCGATCGACAAGCGATGAAAATCATTAAAGGTATGGAAGCGGCGGTGACAGATGGAAAATCCGGTCTTTTTATTACCAATGGACGTCGAAAGCCCAATCCACACCTTGCATTAGACAAAGCATTTCAGAGTGATTTGAAAGCTTTACTCCAAGATCTAAGTAGGTGAACTCAATCTTTTATAAGATACGAACAAGCCGTTTAACTTCTTAGTGACTGAGAATGCACATAACATGTATCGCGATCTCAAAAACGACTATGGGACGGCTTGGATTGGTGCGAACTAATGCGTTAGTTGCTGATCTGTTCATTATCACTCTTTAAAGTTTCATTTCGATACTCTTTCGGAGATAATCCGGTCCAACGATTAAAGGCTCGGCGAAATGCTCGGGCGTTTGCATATCCAAGAAGTTGAGCTACGGTTTCAACAGTGATCTCGGGGCTACTTAGAAAGTTTTTTGCATTGGTCAACCGAATTTCATCGATAAGTTTTTGCAAAGATGTACCATGCTGCGTTGCTAAGCGCTGCGCTGTGCGAAGACTGAGGTTTGCTGTTGCGGCGGCGGCGGCCACTCTATACTCACCATGTGTTGCATTATTCATAATGCTTCGACGAAGTGGAGCAAGCGCTGCTGGATAGTTATTTTCATTCAACTTTTGACGAAGTTCGATAAAATTCTGCTTAACTAGAGCGAACATCTGAGGGTTCGCGGAATAGACGGGACAGCAAAAGATATCTAGTGAAAAAACAAGTGCATTGCGACCTGCTTGGAATAAAGTAGGCGCTTGGAAAAACTCTTCATAAGGGTGCAGCTTCACTGTTTTCTTGTTAGCAAACTCTACCCTTTGTAAGGGTGCCTCTGGAACAGTAATCGTATTCAGAAATCGCCACAGTACCCCCATCATTGCTTCCATGGTGTAGCCGTTGTCTATAACCTCGCAGGGGTGAGCAAAAACCAATGCACCCTCTGAGGCTGTTTTCTCAAGGTGTGCAGTCGACTGGTCTGCAATAATGGAGGTATTTTCGACAAACCAGTTGAGTGCTGCCTCAAAGTCGGTCGCAAACAGAGCACCTTGAACCACACTGCCAAACATTGAAAATGGTGCAGATCGGGCAATCTCCATGGAGATTGCCCGATCTGGAAATTTATCGACAAGTACCATCATTAATTCCCCAACAAAAGGATCAGGGAGTCGAAAATTCTGATTGGCATAGTCAAGTTCTGAGATGTCTATGACTTGAGCAATTTCATCCAGTGATAGCCCTTGTGATACAGCGTAGGAGAGGACTGTTGTTGATAAACTCCCAAGTGCTTTTGGTCTAACAAAGTTGGCACCAATGGTCCCTTTTTTGGCATCCATATACCTCCCCCTTTTCTGTTCCGAGTGCAAGAATAGATTGATAGATTGTGATATTAGAGATTTGAAGTCAAACTGAATCTTATCAACTTTCGTTCAGTTGATAAGATTCAGTTAATTAAATTTTAGCCAGAAAATATTAGAATATCTTTAAACACTCATGAGAGACTCATGAAAGATTCAGCTGAATCAGTCGTGGGGAAGTCTGTGGGCTGCGGAGTTGCTTCGACGCCTCGAATCCACCACAGACGAGGCCTATGTCAGCAGCGTCAACCTTTCTGGTCGCATGCCGCTAAGCTTTCTCAGTGAACGGAATAGGGCATAAGCAATGGTCGTCGTTGCCGGGCTCTCCAGTGTCTCGGGTTTAAAAAAATGGCATAAATGATCCCTTTTTTGACGTTCATGGTCCTCCCAGTTTCATGCCCTTACTACAAAATTAGAGGCAACGGAAAACAAGGTTCAAAATTAACACCCTCATAGTAGTGATAGGGGGATTAGTAGCAACAGAGGAATTCATTCCTCAATTTGTTTGAAAACTTAGAAGAAGGACCTGAGATGCGCTTAGAGACTCATATGCTGGGAGAGCTTTTTGAAATTTCTGCAAGGTACGCAAAATTTAGATGTCGCAAAAATGCACGGTAGATACGTTTATTTGCTCAATTTGGGCAGTCAAAGCCTAGAAGACACCCTGTGCGCATTGCAGGGCTTTTGAAGGGCATCTCGGCCCGAACCAAAACGCGCAGTTCTCTTAAAGACGTGAGCTTTATGATGATCAGAACAACCCTCACAACTGCATTTCTCCTGTCCGTCGTGTCCATCGTCACAGCCGATGCACAGAAAGCCCAAACTCTCCCCAGTTATCAGACCTATTCCCTTGCCCAGGCAGTCCGAACTCCCACCAATTATGAGCCTTATCCCCTTACCCAGATCGCTGATGAGATTCGATATCCGGCGGCTGAACCGCCGCCGGGCACCGTTAGTCGCCATGGCGAAGTCGAGTATCTGGGCCATAACGTCTTTGGTCTGCATTGGTATGTCGAAGCGAATGATGCCGTCTGGCATTTCGTGACTGCGGGCGACCCTAGCAACGAGGTCATCCTGTTCGTACATGGCCACCCAGATACCTGGTGGTCGTGGCACGAGGTGATGGCGCTGCTGTCTGACGATTTCTACGTTATCGCCGTCGATACGCTCGGCTACGGCCAATCTGACAAACGGCTGGAGCTGGACCTGACCTATGCGGGCGTCGCCGAGGGCCTTGAGGCGTTCATGGATGCACTCGACATCGACACCTTCAATCTTGTTGGTCATGACCGCGGCGCGGTGCTTGGCGACCACATGGTGGCGCGCGACGGCCTGAATCCGCGGATTCTCGCTTATCTGCGCATGCAACAGTCTGCCGATCAGCCCCACGGCTTCCCGCGCCCCGCCCATGAAGAGATGGCGACCGTAGCGTTCCACGCTGACGAAGACCTGATCTACCGTATCTACGACAGCAACTACTTCTCGGTCGATATGCCGCAAGATCACCGCGATCGAGCACACTGGGAATACTTCTTTCCCGGAACAGCAGAGGCTTCGGCGAAGCTCTTTGAAAGCGCCGGGTTTGACAAAGAACTGGAATTTCGCCTCGCAGAAGTCTTCCCGCGCATGACCATGCCGGTTGTATTTATGCAGGGTGCCCACGATCCAGGCCAACACCCCGAGGAGTATTGGCGCACGACAGAGATAGTGCCGAACAGTCAAGTCCTAATCGTGGACACCAATCATTTCATCCAGGCCGAAAACCCGGCACTGGTGGCGGAGACCGCGAGAGTTCTCTTCGATTGACCCTCACTCGTCAGTCGAAGAGGTTCCGCCGCACGGGACCAAGCCGCCTGGCGGCAAAACATTCCAGGGCGGCGACTTAACACATGTCAACCCCTCAATGAGGACATCATGCCCCTAAAAGCACTCAGACTAATAG
>CALCPB010000633.1 GCA_937897665.1 uncultured Halomicronema sp.
GGCACATTGGATGATTTCCGACTGCGCACTGTAGCGACAGGTGGCATCGCCCACGACCCAGCGATCGCCCACCCGACTGGTTTCGCTGGTAGCAGGCGTCGCCTGCACATACAGGTCAATTTTGTGCAGGTGGTACCGACTGGCGTGAAACTGGTAGCGATGGCGGCGCTCTAACACGGTATAGGCCTGACCATTATGTAGCACCTGAGCACCGGGCTGGGGTGTCCAGTCAAGCTCCACGCTGCCGAGCGATCGCGGGGGGTGAGTCAAAATCAGCTCGGTCTGAGGCAATGACGACGACATACTCAACGGTGTTGTTAGCGATGAAGCGATCGTAGGCTCTAACTGTCGATCTTGACTCGAGTCATGGCAGCTGAGGAATTTGCCGACTTGTCGATAACCGGCCCTGTAGTGCCCATCATATACCTGACGCCTTTAACATTTCAGGAGGCTGATCGGGAGATGACAGTGATGGATGACAGCGTGTACACAGGTGGCCAAAGCAGTTAGTTAAGATAGGCCAAGATGACCTCAGATGACGGAGATACGATGACTATCCAGCAAATGCAGTACGAAAATTTGCTGGCCACTTGCAGTGACTATGCCGGGGCGATCGCGTTGCTGAGGCAGTATCGTCCCTATCTGGAAGTGATTCCTAGCATGCGACGCCCCAAAGACAGCGTCGTCACCATCCCCCTCCCTGTAATCAAGGTGCACCACGCCGTTGAACCAACCGGCCACGCGGGCATCCATCTCACCGCCGGAGATTCGGTGCTGCTGCCCTGTGACGTGGCGTTGCTGATGTGCGACCCCGAGTGGAAAATCAAAACCGGTGTCGAAATTTTTGTCTTCATCCACCGTCCCCATGAAGACTTTTCGGATCTGCTCATGCGCTGGCGGCAAACCCAGATTTTGCTCGATCGCGGCTACGAGTGGTTGCTACCGGCCCGCCATCAGCATCTCATTAGCGATAGTGCTAATCGCATTCGTCCGCTGTTCGTCGTCTTTCCTGACAGCCCTGAGCGCATCGCCAAAGGGCTCAAAGGGGCGGGTTTACCTGCCATCACTTACGCAGCCGACTTGCCAGCGGCAACATCAGAAACGGCCTCCACTCCAGTCCTCGCCGAGGGGGAGCTAGATGTCGAAGCGGCCGAAACGTTTGACATGGCCGATTTGGACAATATTGGCTTGGGTGAGAACCCACCAGAGTAGATGGGTGAGCCCACAGCCAGATGGTGTCAGAGCATGGCTGTAAAAAGCCTCGTGCTCGCAGGAGTTGGGCATTCCAATCTCTGACAGCAAGCGTTTGACTCTACCGACATCAGCCATAGCCAGCGCGATGATGCCAACTTTTGATTGCATTTAGCTTCCGATTAGAAGCCATACTGCTACTGGCTCAAATGGGTGTCGACGGCGTCATACCTTTTGGCGAGAGGCATCATAAAAATGACCCAATTTTCCTTTCTGAAAGCTTCATTACTGATGAGCGGTAGTAGCCTGTTACTGGCTGCTGTCTCCATTATCTTGAGCCAGCAAGTGGACTATTTAGCTTATTTGCCCCTCTTTAACACGATGGCATTGCTGATGGTGGCATTAGGCCTGGCAGCGCTATTGTTGGGAATGTTCGGTCTGTGGCGCACCGGTGGTCAGAATAGACTGCTGTGGTTTGCCAACATTGTGGCCCTTTTGGTCTTAGGCCTATACGTCTTCGACTCGTAATCACTCCCGCAGCCAAACGGCTTTGTCCCAGGCATATCAGCTGAGCACAAAGCCTGAACGCCAAAAGCAGTGATCGCCTGAGGATGTCATCCCCCAGTGCCGAGTTGGCAACAATGCGTTAGGAGCGATCGCACTGTCCAGAGTCGTCATTTTTAGAAATTCTGGTTCGGGTGAATCAACCTCTGCTCAGCCTGGCATCCCCCCCCAAGCTGAGAAACCGGTGCAACGTCTCCAGAATTGGCAGCGGGGGAGCAAAATCGGCTGTCACTGCCTCAGTCCTGGACAAGCCGGCAGTTGGCTTCTTATTGTCCCAGTTCGCTAAGCAGGATAGGAGATCTCAATAGTTCTCGTAAACTCCGACACCGCTCATAGAACGGAGTCTGCTACAGTCTGGTGGAATGCATTGTCTTTGCAAGATGATCGCCCGCATAAAGGTCTATGGCTGCCATTTACCACGACGAGACGACGATATTTGGCCTGCCGGCTGAACGAGGCCGCTGGATATTGCTGGCACTGGGCATCACGTCTTTGCTCTGTCTGGGCACCGTGTATTCCTGGAGCATCTTTAGAAAACCGCTGGAACTGGAACTCGGGATTAACGCTACCCAAAGCCTGCTGCCTTACACGGCATCATTGCTCGGCTATTCCTTCTCAATGACGGTCGCGGGATTTTATATCCCTCGTTTAGGCACCCGCACCGTCGCGGTCATTGGCGGTTTAATGGTGGGGCTAGGCTACATCTTGGCGAGTTTTGCTACTCACATTGGCATCATTACTTTGACCTATGGTGTGATCGCGGGGACGGGCGTCGGCAC
>CALCPB010000634.1 GCA_937897665.1 uncultured Halomicronema sp.
GCCTAACTTCACTTTTTTCTCTAGCGGTGGCAACCGCACTGCAGCTTTCTATAGTTTGCGGGGGGTGACTAATTTCAATGCCTTTAGTCGAGATGCCGTCGGCTTTTTTGTGGATGATGTCCCCTACGATTTTGCGGCATTTATCGATCAAGACCTGGTTGACTTAGAGCGCATTGAAGTCCTGCGCGGCCCTCAAAACATTCTTTATGGCAGAAGCTCCGCTGGCGGTGTCGTTAACATCGTTACCCGCAGACCCACCAATGACTTTGAATTCAACGGCGCTGTTAGCTACGGCAGCTTTGACGACTTTGAGACTCAGCTGAGTGTGAGCGGCCCGATGGTTGAAGATGAGCTGTTATTTCGCCTATCGGGTAGTTATGGCACCCAAGGCGGCTTTGTCAACAACACGTTTCTCGACGAAGACATTGATGGGGGCCAATCCTTTACCGGACGCGGACAGCTCGTATGGACGCCAACGGCGGATTGGGAGATCTTGCTGAATGCCTCCTTCGGTGATTACCGAGAAGGGGGTGCCCCCTATGTGGTGGCCGACGATGACCCCTTTGATGCCGAGGTCAACATCAATGGATTCAACGACTTGGTGACCAACGCGCAATCTCTACGCGTTCGATATGATGCGCCAACTCTACAGCTGACATCCATTACTACCCATCGGTTTTCGGATCAAAACGCCGCTTTTGACCAGGATGGCTCTTTGGCCGATCTCTTGATCAACGCGCCTGATTTTTCATCTCGGGTGTTTAGTCAAGAGCTGCGGCTACAGTCACCCGACGACCAAGAACGCTTCCAGTGGATCGTCGGGGGCTATTTTGAAACGTCCACATTCGACAATGAGCGTGAGTTCATTTTTGGTGATGCTAATCCCTTGCCTGAGCAGGGTACGGCTAGCGCGGATGGGGATGTTAACAACCGCAGCTTGGCGGCCTTTGGTCAGGTTAGCCATGAAGTTGTGGATAATCTGACTCTCACAGGCGGACTGCGTTACGAAAACACCCGTGCCACTAGCGACTTTACTCAGACGTTTACGCTTCCTGATGGCAGTGCTTCGTTTCCTGTTCTCGAAATTGACGATGCCGACGTTACCGATTCGGTCTTGTTGCCCCGGCTGGCGATCGACTATCAAGTCACGCCTAACGCCTTGATCTTTGGCAGTATCACTCGGGGGTACCGGCCACCAGGCGCTAACTTTGAGCCCAATGACATTGCCACCGCTGTGTTTGATGCCGAAACTTCTTGGAATTACGAAGTCGGCTTAAAGTCTACTTGGTTAGACGAACGATTAAACATAAATCTGACCGGGTTTTACAACGATACGTCGAATTTCCAATTCCCTAGCTTGCAAGCAGGCAATGTCATCATTGGCAACGCGGATATTCGCACCATCGGGGCCGAACTAGAAGTGATTGCCCAACCGGTTGAGGGACTAGAGTTAACGGCTGGCTTAGGTTTACTCGATGCAGAATTTCGCAGCGGCACGGATGCATTTACGGGAACAGATTTAGCCGGTAATCGGACGCCGTTTACGCCTAATTTGACTTACACCCTCGCCGCTCAATATCGCAGTGAGATGGGGATTTTTGGACGGCTGGAGGTGATTGGATATGGCAACACGTTTTTTGATGATCTCAACATCATTGAGCAGGAGAGTTTTGCCCTGGTAAATGCTCGCTTAGGCTACGAATTTGACAACTATGGCGTCTACTTATCGGCGAATAATTTGTTTAATACAGAATATCTGACCCAGGCGTTTGATTTTGGCAATGTTGTGGGCACTTTTGGTGCCCCTCGCACCTTTAGCGCTCAGGTTAGAGCTAAGTTCTAAGCGCATCACGACCAGCACCCACTAAAGGAACACGAGTTAGCCATGAGCAAGCTAGAATGCATCCAGTTATTGAGATTTATTCTCATCAGCTTCTTTTGAGATGGCTGCAGTGGGTCTACAGCTTTTCTAAAGCGAGTACAGACGGGAAATACTGGGGGCGATCGCAAAGGCTCCGTTTAAGCGTCAAAAAAGCTCCGTCCTGAGGTCTTTTCTCGGTGACCAATCCTTTATTCTTAGGGCCTTTGAGAAAACTCTCAAAACCCTATTTGTCTAAATTTGCTGGCTTGAAATCCTTGTTCACTATTGTGGAGCAGACTCTTCATGGTAACTATTGATGACAGTCGTTGGCCTTTGGTGTCCGTCCGGTTTCAGGGCATGGGCACCCCCGATGAGATGACTCGCTTCTATCGTCGCTTTGAAGCGTGGTTAGCGAAACGAGAGCGATTTGCGCTGGTGCTGCAGCGGGATGATGCCGAAGCCGCCGAAGAGCAAGGGAAGCGATCGCCGGTCGCGAAACAAATGCGCAAAGAAGGCATCGCCTGGACGAAAGTCCACAAGCCAGAAATCTCTCAGTATTGCGCCGGGGTGGCAATGGTGCCCGACTCCCCCAAATTACTGGCCCTCTGGGGGCCGATGGTGGCGACGGTCACTCGAAATATGTATGGCTGTCCGGGCAAAGTCTTTGGCTCTCTGGATGAAGCTAAGGGCTGGGCGGCGGAGCAGTTGGGCTTAGTTGAGACTCAGGCAACTGCACCTGCAGCGCCCATGTCCTTCCGGCGCGTACTACTGCAGCAGCGCTTATCCCTGGCTTTATCAGGACTGTTGGCGGCGATCGGGGCGGCGTTGGGACTGGTGCCCTACTATCTGATCTACCTGGTCAGTCTGCAAGTATTTGGCCCGTCCTCAGCCCCGCTGGACGCTCAATACATCGGGCAGTTGGCCTGGTGGGCGGTGGGTGCCGTGGTAGGCAAAGGCATCTGCAATGGACTCTCGACCCGGCTATCCCATATTGCGGCCTACACGATTCTCTACGATCTGCGCATTGAGCTGGCCCGCAAGCTCGGTCGGTTGCCCTTGGGCTATTTCACTAGCCGCACCACCGGTGAGGTCAAAAAGATTATTCATGAAGATGTGGAGCAGTTGGAGCAGGGGTTAGCCCACATCATTCCTGACGTGGTGGCCGGGGTGACGGTGCCCGTGCTGGCGGGCATTTTGCTCTTTCTCGTAGATTGGCGGATGACCCTAGCGACGCTGGCCAGTGCCGCGATCGCTCTGGGATTCTTCGGTTTCATGATGGCGCGCTTTGACATGAGCGCCTACAACGCTCTGCTGGCCAGAATGAATGGGGTCGTGATCCAGTACATCAATGGCATGAAGGGTGTGATAGCCTTTACCCGCACCGACTTTGCCTTCGCCCAGCTGCAGGAGGTGTTGGAAGAAATGCGCCAGGTGTTTG
>CALCPB010000635.1 GCA_937897665.1 uncultured Halomicronema sp.
GATGATTGGGGTCATTCAAGATATCACCGAGGAGAAGCGAGCGATTTTGGCCTTAGCCGCGAGTGAGGCGCGGTTTCGCGCCGTGTTTGAGCAGGCCGCCGTCGGCATGGCCCGGCTGTCACCCGCAGGGCTGTGGCTGCAAGTGAATAACACCCTCTGCACCCTGCTGGGGTACGCCCCAACAGAGCTGATTGATCAGCCGTTTCAGCAATTTACCGAACCGGCCGACCTCGAGCAAGATCGTGACTATTATCAGCAGCTGGTTGCCGGACAGATCGATGCCTGCCGCTTTCAAAAGCGGTATCGCCATAAAGACGGCACCCCCATTTGGACGATGGTGACGGTATCGACGGAAACGGATGAACAGGGGAACCTGCTCTCCTTTATTGCCGTGATTGAGGATATTCGCGAACTCAAGCAAACCACCGCTGAACTCAGGGAACGGGCCAATGAATTAGAGCGCGTCAATAGTTTGCTCGCCGTTACCAATGCCATGGTCGAAAATCGCAATGCCGAACTCGATCAGTTTGCCTATGTCACCTCTCACGACCTGAAAGCGCCGCTGCGGGCGATCGCCAATCTTTCGGAATGGCTGGAAGAAGATCTGGGCAGCAACCTGCCGGCAGAAACCCGTCAACAGCTTACCCTGCTCAGAAGCCGAGTACACCGCATGGAAGGCCTCATCAACGGCCTACTGGAATATTCTCGCGTTGGTCGCCGCGAGCAGCAGGTCAGCTGGGTCGATGTGCGCCAAATGCTGCTCGAAACCATTGACCTGATGGCCCCGCCAGAGTCGTTCACCATTACCTTGCCGGCACAAATGCCCTGTTTAGAAACCAACCGCACGGCCCTCAATCAGGTGTTCTCTAACTTAATCAGTAATGCGGTTAAGCACCACGATCGTGAAGATGGCCAGATCAACATCACCGCGACCGAACAAGCGCAGTTTATCGAGTTCACGGTCTAAGAAGACGGCCCCGGTATTGCCCCTCGGTATCAACATGCAGTATTCACCATCTTTCAAACGTTGAAAGCTCGTTACGAATTAGATAGTACGGGCATTGGCCTGGCGATCGTCAAGAAGACGGTGGAATCAGTCGGTGGCAGCATCACTTTAGAATCGGCCCCAGGCAATGGCAGCACCTTTCGATTCACCTGGCCGCGATCGGCTTGATGGTTGCTCACGCTTAGCCCCTCAATCATCCGTGTATGAGGCTCAATATGTTACACACTCTTACTTATGGATGACGGCAAAACATGGCCTGATGAGTATTATGGACTGGATGATGTAGCCTCAGTTCTAGTAGTTTTTGATTAAGTTCAGTTGCCGGGGAGAAGCCAGTGGAGGAAAAAGTTGTCAACATCTTGCTGGTCGAAGACGACGAAGTTGATGTGATGAACGTTAAGCGGGCGTTTAAGCGAAATCGCATCACCAATCCTCTGGTTGTGGCTGGTAACGGCCTGAAAGCCCTCGCAATGCTGAGAGGACAAGTTGAGGATGGGCCCAAGATTCCTGACACTCGACGCATCATTCTCCTCGATATCAACATGCCGAAGATGAACGGCATTGAGTTCTTACAAGAATTGCGTCAAGACCCGGCATTAGCCCCCACTCCCGTGATTGTTCTCACCACTTCAGATGAAGATCAAGATCGGATTGAAGCCTATAAGCTTAATGTGGCTGGCTATATTTTAAAGCCGGTAACCTTCTCAAGTTTTGCTGAGGTCATGGCTGCCCTCAATAATTACTGGACACTGTGCGAAATGCCCTGATTGGTCATGACAAAACCTTCACCTGCTCTAATTTCCCAAGCCGTGATGAATGAAACGTTGAATGTTTTAGTCATCGATGATGATGTGACCGATCGCATGGCGATTCGGCGGTATCTTGCCAAAACCCCTCTGCAGGCAACAATTACCGAAGCCGAAAATGCGCAGATGGCAGGGCAGTTATTGGCCGATGAAATCTTTGACTGTCTTTTTCTAGATTTTCGATTGCCTGATACCGATGGGCTCTCATTTATCAAGCAGTTGCGCTTAGAAGGCAATAATTTACCCATTATTGTTTTCACGGGCCAAGGAGACGAGCAAACAGCAGTCGAATTGATGAAGGCCGGGGCCTCTGACTATCTATCTAAATCGAGATTATCACCAGACACCTTAAGCAGCCTGATTCGCCACGCGATGACGGTCTATCGAGCGGAGCAGCGCACCAGAGCGGCTCAAGAGCAACTCAAGCAGACCAACCTACTCCTGAGACAACAAAATCAAGAATTAGAAGACCAGCGGCAGCAGATTGAGCAACAGAATCTACAACTATTAGAGGCTAACCAGCACAAAGCTGAGTTTTTAGCGACGGTAAGTCACGAGTTGAGAACCCCTCTCAACTCAATTTTAGGGTTCTCTCAAATCTTGAAAAGCCAAACCAAAGGGCCTCTCAACGACTATCAGGTCAAAATGGCAGACTGTATCCACACCAATGGAGAAAGTTTGCTGCATCTGGTCAACGATATTTTAGATATGTCTACGATTGAGTCAAACCGACTCCAGCTGACGCCTCACTTCTTTGATTTAAAAGTTTTAATTCAAGAAGTGCTGTCAGAAATGCATTGGATGGTCAGTAAAAAAGCGCTGGCCATCCAATCTCTGGTCAATTTAGAAGACGCCATCGTCTACAACGATCGC
>CALCPB010000636.1 GCA_937897665.1 uncultured Halomicronema sp.
CTTCGACGTGCAATTCATAGATGGTGTCTGGAAACGCAAAGTGGACTGAGCCCAACTTTTTCAAAAATCCACAGGGATGCAGTTGATGCTGATCGGGGTAGCGATAGCAAAAACGTCGCCAAACATGTTCTTGCAGCCAATGGTTGAGTGCTCCGTGGGAGTGATAGCCAAACTCCTTGGTCATAAAGGGTTGATCCTTGCGGCGAATCGACTGGATGTAGCCGATCGGCACGCCAATCGGAAACACAATCGGCTTCTTCCGCCGATGCCCATCAAGATCGCGCCAGCTCCGCATCACCTGAATCATCGCCTCTTCCGTCGTCACGGCTGCTCCGGCCAGCGCGGTTACACGGCGATATCGGGCCACATCTCTCTCTAGCGATTGCAGCAAATCAAAGAACAGATAAGGACTGTTTTGCAAGCGCACATACTGCTCGAGATCGTCGGCAAATTCGGGCGGTAACTCATGACGATGCAGCCCGACATCTAAGGGATTTGCCGTCAGACAAGGCAGCAATTCATCAATGAAAAAAGCCTGCATGGTTTGCTGCATCTTGTCTAAAGCGGCTTCAAACTCCCTCAAAGAAGGGGCCTTCAGCACGCGATCGGTATCGATCTGATGCTGTTCAGAGACTTTATGCAGATGCCTGACGGGCGTTGGAATACCGATATGGCAAGTGCTCGGTCGGCTTTTGGTCTGATGCAACTTAAACGGATTCAAGTTAAATCTCAAAGCCGAAAGCGTGTAGGCATCCCGAGGTTGTTGCCATGACTGGGTGGGTTCTAGGCGTGCGATAGGAGCCACCTCATCGCCATAGGGGCAAATTTTGGGGTTGGGTCCCTGATAGGTGGTCAAATGTCGAGAAACGGTGGGCTGGCCGTCAAATCGAGGCTGCCCTTTGGCGTCTAGCTCTAGTCTCCATTGATACTTTGGGTAACGAGTCAGGGGAACTTCTGTACGGATACAGGCAGCCCAATCGGTATTAGCAAGCATGAGAAAAACTCCTAGAGGAAAATAACACTTCTGGCCATTAAACAAACGAAATCAATGCACAAGTCGGGCGATCGCTGAGCTAACTGAGGTGTTAACTGACGACGATCGCTCGTAGGCCTGTGAACACCATCAACCAGCTTTATTGGCCGCACTGAGTAGTCGATATGACGCCCGAAATTCAGTATTTAGAATCTCGGAGCACTATCGATCAACGCAGCGGCATAAAGCATTTTGCGTGGAATTCTTCGGCCGTTAGGTTCATGAAGTATGAACCTGCCGCTTTATACCCAAAATCCCAATGTTTTCTGGAAAATTGACTCAATTACGCAGCTATTTGCGACTTGTCATGAACCTTGCATCCTCAATCTTGATTAGCAAGATCACATCCCGATCGTAGAGAGAAACATCAGTCAAAATCAGTCACTCGGCGGCATTACATCACTGACTTTCCGGTCAACAACTGGCCCCGCGATCGCGCGTCGCCATGCCGCCACTGGCATCCTTATCAAGGCGCATTCGTTATCAAAAATGCACGCGACGGCGTGACCTTTGAGCGCCTACCGAGGTCTGCAGAAAGCCTTTATCCTGCGACATTACAGTGCTCTCTCCGGGGCTGAGTCCCTAGCCAATCCCGCCCTCTTGAGTGGCGTCCTCTGCCCGCTCGTCGCTGATGTTGATTGCTGATCGATGTGCTTAATGCACCCCGAAGCTGCCCTTTTAATCACAACGGATGGTGCCCTCTAAGTTTGGAGATGAAGTGAGGCCATCAATCAGTGATGTCATACTCCCACTTGGCAAGTTCATCGCTGGAATAAATGCGAGCTAACCGCTAGTATCGTCTTGTGCATATCTACCTACCGCTCACCATGAGTTGTTCCTAACGTTTATCTGTTCTGCACGAAAAAATTGTTATGTTCAAAGTTGCCGTCGGACATAGCATTGATCCCGACTCCTTGGCAGCGATCAAAGAAGCCGTCAATCAGTGCCGTGAACAGCTTCAACAAGCGATGCCAAGGGCTGGTATCTTGCTTTGCGCCATTGATTTTGAACATCAGGTCATTCTTGATTTTATAAGTGAGACCTTTCCCGATATTGCTTTAATTGGGGGCACAACTGTGGGCGAGATGTCGTCTCAGTTGGGGTTTCACGAAGACTCTTTGACGTTGATGCTGTTCTGCTCCGATGAGGTAGAGATGCGAGCGGGCTTAGGTGTCCAGGTTTCGCAAGATGCGATCGCGGCGGCTCAGCAAGCTATCCCTGATCTTGATGGGGCCGCACCGAAGCTCTGCTACGCGATCGGCGAGGGCTTGGGCGTTGACGGCGTGGCCTTGGTCAAAGGTCTGGGCATCGCCTTAGGCGAGGGTGTGCCCATCTTCGGCGGCCTCGCGGGCGATGATTGGCGATTTGAAAGGACTTATCAATTTTTTGGCCGACAGGTCTTAAGTAATGCGGTCACCACGCTCGTCTTTTCCGGGGATTTATTCGTGTCTTGTGGCGTTGCTACCGGACAGCATCCGATTGGTCAAAAAGGCACGGTGACCAAGTCGATTGGCAATACCCTGCATGAAGTCGATGACCAATCTGTGAGAGTTTTCTACCAGCGTTACTTTGGTAATGCCATATCCCTCGAGCTGGCGGGCGGCTCTTGGGGCGGTGCAGTCGCAGTGTTTGAACCGGGCGAAGATTCGTTCTATGTGCGATCGCCTAATAACCAAGACACAGCTTCTGGCAGCATCGAATATTTTGGCCACATTCCTGAGCACTCAAGTATTCAATTCACCGAGACTAATATCGAAGACCTCCTTGCCGCCGCTCGGGAAG
>CALCPB010000637.1 GCA_937897665.1 uncultured Halomicronema sp.
CAGCAAATCTGTCCGCTGTGCGATCGCGCCACGCCTCAACCGTTGTGCGCTAACAGCTGGCACCAGCTGCAACCGAGGGCCAATGCGCGTCCGCCTCAGCCCTCGACGGCAGCCCTGCCCATTGTGACCTGGGGGACCTATGAGGGCGCGTTAAAACGGGCGATCGCCGCCCTCAAATATCACGGTCAGCCCCAGCTGGCGATGCCCTTAGGACAGGCGTTGGGGCAACACTGGCAGCAGTTTCCCCTCAAAACGGTGCGACCGCCCTTGGTAGTGCCCATCCCCATGCATCCCGAAAAGCAGCGGCAGCGAGGCTTTAACCAAGCCGAGTTATTGGCTAAAGCCTTTTGCCAACAAACCGGTTTATCACTGGTGCGCCAAGGGCTGGTTCGGCGGAAGGTGACCACCCCCCAGTTTGGCCTGGGGCTGCAGGCACGACAGCAGAATTTAGCCAACGCCTTTATCGTTGGCCCCGCCTTCAACCAACACCGCCCGACGCGCCCGGTACTACTGCTCGACGACATTTACACCACGGGCACCACGGTCAAAGTGGCAACGGCTGAGCTGCGACGCTGGGGCATTTCGGTGTGTGGTGTGGTCACCTTGGCCAGCGCCGTGCTGGAGAAATCGCGCCAGATGAGCGATTGGCCAGCAGATGCTGACAGCAGCCAGTTATCTCGCTCCACCACCTCGCCGCCGCCGATCTGATTTTCACCAAGATGGCACCATCCCCGCTTGACAGGCAGGATGAACCGGCACGGGCAGCGATCGCGGCAAGCCTATGAGCCATTGGGCTTTGCCACGCGGAGCGAGCGGCCATCATCTCGCAGCAAAGCCTCTACAATCGAGGGCAGGTGATCGCTGTTTCCCCCGTTGAGTCTGTCGCGCTATGGCTGGCCGTCGTCCTGGTTCCTCGATTTCTGACACGCTCATCGAAGTCACCTATCGCCGAGCGCGACAACATTTGATCTGGGGCGCTATCGCCCTGGGCGGCGTCGTGCTGTCAGGCATTCTTTGGTACAAGCTGGTCGAAGGATGGACCTGGCTGGATGCGATCTACATGTCAGTCATCACGCTGGCCAGCGTCGGCTTTGCCGAGGTGCGGCCCTTGGGCTCCCGAGGACGCATCTTCACCATCGTGCTGATTTTGATGGGCGTGGTGGTGATTGGCTATATTCTGAATTCGTTTTCCGAAGCCCTGATTCAAGGACACTTTCAGGCGGGTATTCGACTGAGGCAGCGCCGCAAGCTTATGGACTCTCTGACTAATCACTACATTATTTGTGGGTTTGGCCGCACGGGCCGACAAGTCGCGATGGAGTTCTCCCTAGAGCGGATTCCGTTCATTGTCGTGGACTCTGACGATCACTCGATTCAGGCCGCCCAGCAAATGGGATTTATCACCTATCAAGGCGATGCCACCCAAGATCAGGTGCTGCAGCGCGTCGGCGTGGAGCGAGCCATTTGCTTGGTGGCGGCCCTCCCCTCTGACGCCGAAAATCTGTACACCGTATTGTCAGCTAAGACACTGGCTCCACAGATTCGGACGATCTCACGGGCCAGCACCGAAGAGGCCGTGCAAAAGCTGCAGCGGGGTGGGGCCGATGTGGTGATTTCGCCTTACATCACCGGGGGCAAGCGCATGGCAGCGGCAGCCCTGCGGCCACAGGTGGTGGATTTTTTGGAAGGTATTTTGTCGGGGGGCGATCGCGCCGTCTATGTCGAAGAATTTTTGATCGCACCAGAGCATTGCCCCAAGGTAGGCCAAACCTTAGGGCAGACGGAGCTACGGTCAAAATCAGGGGCGCTGATCTTAGCCATCCGCCGCGCCGATAACACGCTCATTGTGGGCCCCAATGCCGATACCATCATCTGCGCCGGCGACTTGGTCATCGGCATGGGCACCTCAGATGAACTGCGCCTACTCAATCAAATTTTGAGTCCACTCCGCCGCTACCGTTAAGGAATGATGCGCCTAGCCGAGATGATCGCCGACTGTTAGCATCAGAGGCGCTAGCAAAGTCATGCGAGCCACGAACCGCTACTCTAAAATCAGTCCCCGACTCGCGATCGCCACCATAACCACCCGAGCTATTCGAAATCGCCCGTCTCATCCAGTGCCGGCCCTAGGTATCACCGATGCAAATTGCCTTCTCTACTGCCTTTAGCAGCTTGTTAGAAAGCCGTCCCACCTGTTTATCGATTACGGGAGCCCTCGGTCTACATGGCTTCCTGCTGGCTTTGGGGCTGCCCAGTTGGCAATGTCCGATTCGATATGGGCTAGGCCTGCCCTGCCCTGGCTGTGGGTTATCGCGGGCCATGATTAGCGGCTTCCACGGTGACTGGCAGCAAGCCCTGTTAATCCACGCCTTTGCCCCGGTAGCGATCGCAGTAATCCTATTGATTATGGTGAGTGGCCTGCTGCCAACCGGCTGGCGGGGCTCCTTAGTCGGTGGCGTCCGCACCTTAGAAACCCATACCGGCATCACCTTCTTTTTGCTAACGGGGCTTATGGTTTACTGGCTGGTCAGGCTCTTGTTTTTTCACGACAGCCTCTACGCTCTCGTGATGTAGCATTTGTGACTCTAAGCCTATGTAGTTCTCCCATCAAAGTGAGAATGGATGGCCTTCTATCGTTACCATATATTTCAGCATGAGAAGAATTTGCCAAATGTTGATGCCAGGGGCTGTATAGCTCTTTAGAGTGACTATGGAAATTGAGGCCAACTAAAAATGATCGCTATTCTGAGTTTATTAGGAATCGCTGCCAGCATCGGCAGCTTGGTGTGTTTGATTTTAGTCTTACTGAAGCTGT
>CALCPB010000638.1 GCA_937897665.1 uncultured Halomicronema sp.
AGGGGCTGGAGACGAAGCACGGCAGACACACTGTAAATACTGGCAGCCCCTAGATGGGGACAATTCTGAGTTACCCAGCCCATGCTTGGAGCGAATAACAAGATCTCAAAATCAAGGTGTTTACATATTTCAATATTTTTATATAGTACATTTTTACTATTTTAGATGCTAAGATGCGCCCATAGGTTTTTCGTCGAGGTGGGGTATGCCTTCTTTGCTGCTGCGTCCAGGGGTAACCGTCCGGTTGAAAAAGCAGCCCCGCCACGTACCCGATTTTCTCGTCATGGCCTGTGAGAGCGATCGCGCCTGGATTCGTCAGCCTGACTGGCCTCAGCACATTCAGCTGTGTGTCCGCGTCACGCAACTGGCCGTACCCTTTCTCCAAGTCGTACAGCAGACAGCGCCCTAATGTGTGCTAGACCGCCTTGGCGCTCTCTACACCGCTGTTAGGATGACGAGTGTGAAATTTGGGGACTTCTTTATGATTCCTGCTGATACTGCTGAGACTCAGATTTTGGATCTGGTCGTACCGCTCGACTCGCGGCGTGACTGTGAAACGGTAGCCTTGCTCGAAGCCAGTGGACGCATTTTTTCGGAGTCGGTGGTCAGTCCCCTCGACTTCCCTCACTGGGATAACTCTGCGATGGATGGCTACGCCGTACGGTATGAGGACGTCAGTGCTGCGGCGGCCAGTACCCCCGTCGAATTGACCGTGGTGGAAGAAATACCCGCTGGCAAATCTCCCACGCAAGCGTTGATGCCGGGCCAATGCGCGCGCATTTTGACCGGGGCGATGGTGCCAACCGGGGCTGACACCATCGTGATGCAGGAAAATACTCAGCGGACGGGTGATCGCGTCCAAATATTGAGTGCCCCTGCCCCAAGAGCCTTTGTGCGCCAGCAGGGAGCGTTCACTCAGGTGGGCGATCGCCTCCTCTCCGTCGGGAATCTGGTCGCCGCGCCTGAAGTGGCTGTGCTGGCAGCGGCGCAGCGGTCAGCGGTGCAGGTTTATCGGCGACCGCGTATCGCCATTCTCTCCACCGGCAACGAACTCGCTCCGCCCGAGGCCACGCTGCAACCCGGACAAATTGTCGATTCCAATCAGTTTGCCTTGGCGGCCTTGGTGCAACAACTGGGGGCCGTGCCGCTGTGTCAGGGCATTGTGCCCGATGACCCCACCAAACTGCAGCAGGCGATGGCAACGGCGGTGGCTGAAGCCGATATGGTGCTGTCTTCGGGCGGCGTGTCGGTCGGCGATTACGACTATGTGGATCAAATTCTGGCCGATCTGGGGGCAACCCTCCACATTCGCTCAGTCGCGGTCAAACCCGGTAAGCCTCTGACCGTGGCGACCGTAGCGCAAGGAACACTACCCCGGCTCTATTTTGGCCTGCCAGGGAATCCGGTTTCGGCGTTGGTCAGCTTTTGGCGATTTGTAGCGCCGGCCATCCGCAAGCTGTCGGGGCGCGGTGGCCCTTGGTCTGCCCCCTTTGTGACGGCGCGATCGCGGCAGCCGCTCAAAGCGGGGGGCAAGCGAGAGACATATCTCTGGGGGCAGCTTTATGCCACCTCAGCCGGTTTAGAATTTGGCCTGGCTCAGGGCAGTCATAGTTCTGGCAATCTGATAAATATTACCGGCACCCAAGGGCTAGCCGTCGTGCCCATTGGTGTCACTGAGTTAGACGCTGGCTCAACTGTCCGGGTGTTGTGGATGGGGCACGATTTGCCAACGGCCTAGTGCGGAACAGCTTCTCAAAGATTGCCCACATCCAGCTCTGGGACTACGGCGATCGCCAACACAGCATCCAACAGTCTTGAAAAATCCCGTGAAACCAGCCTCAGGGCTTTGCTTAAGTCCTATCTCTGGTGTAGAGACGCTTTCTGCCACGGATTCACACTGCCAAACTCTGACCATCGGGAAGCTATTTTGAGCAACTCCCTAACTTGCCGTCGGACTAGACGCTTCTACCAGGTCATCGGCTTCGTCATCGGCGACGGCGACTTCCGCCATCCGAATGATGTCTTGTCGAGGATTGGCGTGAGTAATGCTAACCTGCAGTCGTTCTCCTAGCTCCACATTGCGTTCAAAGCGCATTGGCAGCTCAAGTCCGAGATCTTCAAACATGACCAACCCTAAGCGATCGCCTTCTCGCAGCCACCGCAATAGAATGACTGACCAAAGATGATCGGGGCCTTGGCGACGCAAATATTCCAGTGCCCAATAGCGCTTGGTCTGACGTTCAACGAGTACGGCTTCATAGGCGGCCGAACTCGCCCCCTGGGTCAACTCAGTAATCTCGTCGGAAGAAAAGGGCAAGGGCTCGCCGCGCAGGTGCGCTTTGATCTGAAAATGAGCCAGTAAGTCTGTATAGCGGCGAATTGGGGAGGTGACCTGGCTGTAGCCTTCTAAACCCAACGTGGCGTGGCGAGCGGGCGTGATGCCCATCTCGCTGCGGGGCATACAGCGACGAATGGCCGAGTAGCGGACGAGGGCCGACGGCAACTGCATCAGCTCCTCTTCCGGGGGCAATTCCGGCTGAGGCTGACTGCGAAAGGGCATCGCTAGAGCATGATCTTGACCGTAGCGAGCCGCGACCTCGCCCGCCAAAATCATCATTTCGGCCACTAATTCCCGTGAGGGAGAGTCGTCCAAAACCTTGATAGAAATGGAATCCTGCTCGGCTTCTTGCTGCACTCTGATCGAAGACTCAGGCATGTGAATGTTGATGGCCCCCTGCTGATCACGCCAGTGCGATCGCACCTTGGCCCAATGGGCGATCGCCAGCAGTTCGGGCTCCGCCTCAATGCCTAAATCCAACATTTCATCGACATCTTCGTAGGTGAGGCGATAGGTCGGCTTAACTAAACTGGCGGTAATGCAATAGTCGGCGATCGCCCCGGCCTCGGTCAGCACGACGCCAAAGCTGAGGCCGCAGTGCACTTCACCCTGAATCAGGCTCATCGGCCCGGTGGCCAATTCGAGCGGAAACATGGAGACCATGCCCGTCGGCAAATAGACCGTGGTGCAGCGGCGGCGAGCCTCTAGGTCTAACTCATCGCCCGGAATCATCCAGCGGGTCGGGTCGGCAATGTGCACCCACAGCCGCTGCCGTCCGTCTGGCAAGGTTTCAAGACTCAAAGCGTCGTCAATCTCGCGGGTGCTCTCGTCGTCGATGGTGTAAGTTTTAAGCGCCGTCAAATCGAGCCGATTGGTATCGGCGTCCGGCGGTGGATTGCTCAGGCGATGCTGCGCCATGGTGAGAACAGCCTCAGAAAAGTCCACGGGAATTTGCCGCCGACGTAACTCCAGGTTCTCATGAACCTGCCACCGTCCTAAATCGACCAGAAGCTCAAATGCAGCCTCGGCACTCGCTCCTCGGTTTAAGGCCGATAGGGCTTCTTGCGCGGGGGCCTTTTGGTTGGATTCGTCTCCCAAAAGCGCTAATTTTTCAATGGCTTCCAGGCGCGGGCGATCGGTCTTCTGCCATTCTACTGATTCGCCCGCGAGACGTTGGCGCACCCGTACCAAAAAGCCATCCCATTCCGCCTGCCGCTGCGCCTCTTTCTCGATTTGATGCAGCAACTCTTGCACTTGGCTGGCTGGCCGGGGCTCGTAGCGATCGCCCTTTTTCTTGAAAAAAATCTTGTCGGCCGATAGCAACCGATGAGCGGCATAACAAAACGCCGCCGTCTGATCAGAGAACAGCAGCAGCGCTAAAGCAGCGGCGTCGGTAGATTCTTCACTGTCGCTCAACAGTTCCCAGGCAACCTGCAGGCTGCTGGGATCGATGTAGCCTTCGGCCTCCCCAGAAATTGCCGGCAGATCATCGGGCTCAAAGGTCGCGCTGGGAAACTGAAACGTGAGTGAGCGGGGATGGAGCGTGTGAGACTGACCGTGGCCATCAAGGACAATCCAGTTTTTCTTGCCTTCGGGCCGATCTAAAACACCTAAGCGAGGACTGCCCTTGACTTGGAACTCGACCAGTGTCCCCTTTTCCACAGCCTCAATTTCCCTTGCTAGCTCGACGACATCCCTAGCTTATCTGGTTAATGGACTTAGCCTTCGCGGTTCACATAGGGCAACAGTGCTAACATGCGGGCCCGCGTGATCGCGGTCGTCAAGTCACGCTGCTGCTTCGCAGTCAGACCGGAGATGCGCCGAGGCAGAATCTTGCCGCGCTCAGTGACAAACTTGCGGAGCAAATCGACATCTTTGTAGTCAATGGGGTCTCCGGGCTTGATCGGAGAGAGACGACGACGGAAATATGCCATTGGAGAGGTACCTACTATTTACTTGGAATTTAGTGACAACAAATGGACTACTTGATTTCTTTATGCACGGTGTGCTTATTGCAGTGGGTGCAAAACTTCTTGAGTTCGATGCGGCTGGGAGTGTTGCGACGATTTTTCTCAGTGGTGTATCGAGACACGCCGTTCGACCGCTTGTCGTTGTTGGTGCGGCACTCCGTGCACTCAAGGGTAATTACTAGACGAACGCCTTTAGCCATGACA
>CALCPB010000639.1 GCA_937897665.1 uncultured Halomicronema sp.
TCGAAAATCTCACCTTTGGCCGTAGCAGCGACACGGACGACACGGAGGCCGAATAACTCAGGCGCGGAGCCATCGTTGCCCCTAAGGGCTCTGCACTTGAACAGTATTCTCAGAACAGACAATTTTCCATAAGAGTTTGGCAGTGTCAAACCCCGGCGATCGGGGAGGCTATTTTTAAGCAACTCCCCAACTGCCCTGGTTCAGTACTGGGGCATGAAGAGATGTGTCAAATTTGGCACATCCCCGTTTCAACAGTGCCTCTCGCAATCGAGTTGACCGGTCCGATTAGCCGCCATTTCACGGGTGTTCTTACCTGCAGTTCAATGTCCGTGCCGTAACAGATGAAACTTTTCTAATGGAGAGTTTTGTCATAAGGTGCTAAAAATCCTTGGGTTATTGCAAGTACCCAAGGAATTGTTTGAGCCCCGATTGCGATTGGTTGCGAGCGATTACTGTGTCAGGTTTAGCCTTTTCCGTCAGTGCCGCGCCCCCCTTCAGGGGCGCTTGGAAGGAGCAGGTAAGTCTGATTTCACTATCGTTCTCGTAACCTAAGCCCTGGGCTGCCATGCCTTTTCTCCGTTCCCTTGATGGAATCACGCACAGATGGTTAGTAACTCCGGCGAGTCAAAAAAGTTAAATTGGCAGCAACTGCTGCGGGACGATCGCTTTTGGAAGATTGCCTTTCAGGTGATTACCCTGGCCTTAGTCATTCTGATTTTGGGCTATTTTTTACTCAATTTGCGAGCCAACCTGGCCCGACAGGGCATCTCTTTTGGCTTTGGCTTTTTGTCGAATCAAGCCGGCTTTAGTATCGGCGAAAGCGTCCTCGAATATCGGCCCAATGACCCCTACGGGAAAGCGCTGTTAGTCGGTCTGGTCAACACCATCACCCTGGTCATTGCCGGTATTATCTTGGCCACCACGGCAGGCGTTTCCGCCGGTGTGGCGAGTTTTTCTAAAAACTGGCTAGTGCACAAAATCAGCCGCGCCTATGTCGGCCTAATCCGCAATATTCCGCTGCTACTGCAGCTATTTTTTTGGTATTTCGCCGTCTATGGCCTGCTGCCCCGCCCCCAAGACCAGCTGAATCTCGGCAACGTGATCATTGGCAGTAATCGGGGCATCTATCTGCCCTGGCCAACCAGTAATGGCTTGTTGGCCTGGCTGGGAGTGCTGGTGGCGCTGATCGTCGCCGCCTTTTTTGTCTGGCAGTGGCGGATTAAGGTCATCGTTGAACAGGGGGATACGGGCCAAAAGCAACTGTTTGGGCTGATTGCAATCGGCCTGGTTGGTTTAGGGATTTTCCTGTTCGCCTTGGGCTGGCAGCCCCCCACCGTTCAAGAAGGGGGGGGAGCCACCGGGGGCCTGCGACTCTCTCGCGAATATGTGGCCGCTCTCACGGCACTGGTGTTTTACACCGGGGCCTTTATCGCTGAGATTGTGCGCGCCGGGATTCAATCGGTGTCGCGAGGCCAGTGGGAAGCCGCGCGATCGCTGGGCCTAGCATCGGGCTTATCCATGCGCTTGGTGGTCTTTCCGCAAGCCCTACGGGTGATTATTCCACCGTTGAACAGCGAGTTTATGAACCTCGCCAAAAACTCATCACTGGCGTTTGCCGTGGCCTTTCCCGAACTATATTCCATCGCCAATACCACCTTTAACCAAACCGGACGCCCCATTGAGGTGTTCTTAATTCTCATGGCCACCTATTTGATCATCAACCTGTTGATCACCCTTGGCATGAACACATTGAACCAATCCGTCCAGTTCAAGGAGCGCTAATCGATGACTACCGCAACGCCTGATACCGTCTCGACCGCTCCTGAAGTCAAGCGCCTCGCCATTGTGCCCTGGCTGCACAAGAATCTGTTTAGCAACTGGTTCAACAGCTTGCTCACCGTGGTGGTGACCGCTATTTTGGGCTATGCCGCCTACGGCATGGTGGTCTGGGGCTTCACCGTCGCTCAATGGGTGGTGATTCCCAACAACATGGGCCTGTTTATGACGGGGCTCTATCCGTCCGATCAATACTGGCGCATCTGGCTTTTGCTGGGCATTGTCTCGGCACTGGCAGGCCTTTCATGGGGCATGCTGGCCCGTAATCTGCCCACTCTGTTTAGCCGCAACGTTTTAATCGGCTTTGCGGTGGTTTGTGCTGGCTTTGTGCTGTTTCCCCCCACTCGCCCTAGCAGCCCCAAACTGTTGCTGATGGTGGCGATTGTCGCGGCGATGGCGTGGGCTGGGCGCTTTATCGGTCGCAGCAAGCCGGGCCTCGGAAAATGGATCACGCTGCTCTGGTTTATCTCCTACTTCATTGCGATTTGGCTGATCGGTGGCGGCTTAGGGCTGGCAGGCGTTTCAACCAATGACTGGGGTGGCTTGGTGTTGACCCTGTTGATGGCCGTAAGCGGCATTGCACTGTGTTTTCCGATCGGCGTGGCCTTAGCGCTCGGTCGGCGCAGCAGTCTGCCGGTGGTCAAATGGTTATCGGTCGCCTACATTGAGCTGATTCGCGGCGTCCCGCTGATCGCCATTCTGTTCATGGGGCAGGTGATGATTCCGCTCTTTTTGCCCGAGGGAATGCGCCCCGATCGGGTGCTGCGTGCCGTAATCGGCCTGACGTTCTTTAGCGCCGCTTACTTGGCCGAAAACGTGCGAGCAGGTCTGCAATCGGTGCCTCGCGGTCAACAAGAAGCCGCCGCCTCTCTGGGGCTCAACACGCCCCTGAGCCTCACCCTGATTGTGTTACCCCAAGCGCTGAAAACGGCGATTCCGGCAATTGTTGGTCAGTTTATTAGTTTGTTTCAAGACACCACGCTGCTGTCGATTGTGGGACTCGCAGAGCTGTTGGGCATCAGTCGCTCCATTTTGGCTAACCCCAGTTACCTGGGACGCTATGCCGAGGTTTACCTCTTTATTGGGGTGCTGTACTGGTTCTTCTGCTATGCCATGTCCTTGGGCAGTCGTCGCATTGAGGAACTCTTGAACACCGACCATCGATAATGGCCAACGTATCACGAGCCAGTTCGTGTAACAGTTAACAGCCGCGATCGCCGAGATACGGATATCCTATTGCACAATGAAGTCATCTCATTGCTCAGCCGCTGCTCTCGCTTGTGCCCATGCTGGTTTGCCAGCTTTATTCACCCCTAGCCACTTAGCCACTTAGAGATATAGACCCATGACCCAGTTTCAAACTGAAACCGTTCCTGTTTCTAACAACACCGGTGAACCCGTCATTGTCGCCACCGATGTCGAGAAATGGTACGACAATGGCTTCCACGTCCTCAAGGGCGTCAGCATGACGGTCTACAAGGGCGAGGTGCTAGTCGTCATGGGGCCGTCGGGTTCGGGGAAATCGACCTTCATTCGCACCTTTAACGCGTTAGAACCCTATCAAAAGGGCAGTATTGAGGTCGACGGCATTGAGCTGGCCCACGACCTCAAAAACATTGAAGCGATCCGCCGAGAAGTGGGCATGGTGTTTCAACAGTTCAACCTGTTTCCCCATTTGACGGTGCTGCAAAACGTCACCCTAGCCCCGATTTGGGTACGCCACTGGCCTAAAGCCAAAGCGCAAGAAGTGGCGATGCAGCTGTTAGAGCGGGTCGGCATTTTAGAACAGGCACAAAAGTTTCCCGGCCAGCTCTCTGGGGGACAACAGCAGCGCGTGGCGATCGCCCGCTCGCTGGCTATGCAGCCCAAGGTGATGCTGTTTGACGAGCCCACCTCGGCCCTTGACCCTGAGATGGTGCGTGAAGTGTTGGACGTCATGCGTACACTAGCCACTGAGGGCATGACGATGGTCTGTGTGACGCACGAAGTCGGCTTTGCGCGGGAAGTTGCTGCCCGCGTGGTGCTGATGGATGGCGGCGTCTTGGTGGAAGAGAACACCCCCGAGGCGTTTTTCAACGATCCTCAAGAAGACCGCACGAAGAAGTTCCTCTCGCAAATTCTCTAAGCCGAGTCTCGAGAATTTTGCCTGGTGGGGTCAGAACTCCTCAACTTCTCGCTAGCATAGGGAGATGGCTGGGCCATGGTGCCGTAGCCTGACCTTTTTTTGGCGTTTTGCTGAATGGCAGGCATCCAATCACTGCCGTTAGACATTGTCAAACTGATGGCCGCTGGGGAGGTAATCGATTCCCCTGCAGCGGTGGTGCGCGAACTAGCCGAAAATGCGATTGACGCCAGGGCCTCGCGCATTATCGTGACGGTGCGATCGCAGCCCTGGCACATTCAAGTCACCGACAACGGAACGGGGCTCGCAGTGGCCGATTTGCGACAGGCGGCCACCTCCCACAGCACTAGCAAACTTTCGGCCAAAGCCGATTTGTGGAATATTCGGAGCCTCGGCTTTCGGGGTGAAGCGCTGCATAGCCTGAGTCGGCTGTCGCGGCTCACCCTGTGCAGTCGCCCCCATGGACCCGAAAGCACTGGCTTTTGTCTCACCTGTGATCGCACCGGGCGGCCCCTGAACGTCACACCGATGGCCATGGCCCCCGGCACGCGGGT
>CALCPB010000640.1 GCA_937897665.1 uncultured Halomicronema sp.
CGCATAATAAAAGCCCCCGCCAAATTGGCGAGGGCTAGTAATCATGGTGCATCTTACATTCCTCTCTACTTTGATTTCGCCCTGCGTCCGGTTATTATCATCCCAATATTTGCCAACGGGTCAGACTAGCGGGGGCCACCGCCCTCAGGGCCAGGAAACTCACCGGTTTCAATAAATTGGATTTGCTCTCGCAAAGACTGAGCGGTGAACGGATCGCCTTCGGCTTCATAAAGTTCTGCTGCTCTGGCAAAGTCAGCCACGATCGCCTCCCGCACCTCGGGAGCTAAGTCGGTGGGGTCTTCCAAAAATTCACCCTGGGCTTCGAGCGCGAGCTGAGCCTGACCAAAGTAGGCATCGGCCCGGCCTAAGAAAGCTTCCGGGTTGCTGTCATCCAGCTCGATCGCATCAGAATAAGCGGCGATCGCCCCTTCATAATCCTGATTTTCAATACTGACCTGGGCTTGGCTAAACGCCACCTCATAATCGGTGGCGGTGCGCACCTCAATCGCAAAGTCACCGCCTTGACCATCAAAGGACTTGGCCACAATGGTGTAGCTGCCTGCCGCCTCGGCATTGTAGACAATCCGCGAATTCAAGGTGCTGCCAAAATCATCATTAAAGGCAACCTCTTCTCCGGCGGGTCCGATCAGCGTCAGCACCGTATCAAAATCTTCGCTGGTCATGATGATCGCTACGACATCACCAGCTTCCATGTCTAAGGGATATTCCTCTAGGGCTGGGACGATCGTACCCTGCTCTTCAAATATCGTTTGGGCATTCGCCACGCTGGCAGTTCCCACCAAACCTGCCCCTAAAATTGTGAGAACTGCCGCCCAAGGCCCAACAGTTCTAGAAAATAAGTGCTTCATTTTGAATGTCCTTGTCTAACCACAGTCAGGGTACCGAGTAATCTGCCCTTCAGCCCCGTCTATTATGCCGCTTGTTCAACCCAAACAAACGTCCGTAGCACACCCTCCCATCAGGATGACGGCATCACCAGTCGCTCCGCTTGGCCTAGAAGATCAAGATGTTGTCTTGATCCTGCCAGTTCCCGTGGGGCATAACTAAACCCTACCGAAGGCTACCCAGACCGCCACCGCCCGGTGGTCACAACTCAGCCACCGATAACCAATCTGCCGACTGGCTGCCCCGTTTAATTCTCGTCCCTTTCCCCCTTTATCTGGGTGAGGAAGGATGACGCTGGCGATTCAATTAGAGTAAGCTCTCATCAAAACCCAAACACCATGTCAGTCAATAAGTCTAGAAAACGCGTGTATTTTGTTACATATGTTTGCTTTGATCCTGGCACAATTGGCTGAGCCATGCGGGTATTGGCTAACGATATTTTTAAGAATAAGGAGGCTGTGATGGCTGAAATTCCTAAAGGCGGTCAAATGCTCTGGAAATTGGTGGGCGACGATCGCGTGTTGCACCTACGCCATAATCCCTCTGAGCCTTGGCGCTACTACGAAGAGTTTCCAGAGTACGTTCAGCCCGATCCTCAAGGGTTTTCCCAGGGGATTGCGACCTTCATGGCGTTACTCAAGCAAGAGTGGACGACCTTCAAGTCTTAAGCTGAGCTCGCTTGACTCTCCGGGTACGCCGATTGATCCAGACGGTTGCTGAGGCGATGAACCGTTAATTGATCCAATGATGTGCCCGGCATTTTCGAACAACGCTTAAACTGATGGGCAACACTTTAGATGCGATGAGCGATCAAGCCATCGATTTATCGGGCTGCCCAGAGGTGACACCAAACGTGCTTGCTAAAGCTGTTGTACGGCGAGGCCTACCATCGACAGGGGCGACTGCTCAAGTTATGCTTCGCATCAATAGCAATGGATTAGATTAGTTTGGAACCAAGGGACAAGGCTATCAAACACAGATAAATCAATTACTCCACACGTATATGTGGCCAGGAAGGGAAACCATATTGAGTTCGAAATATCCAGCGAGAGTGGATGTTAGCATTCGCTTAGGAACTCCGTACCGGCTAACAAGCTTGATGCCGCAGACTGAGAGAGTCATTCAAAGGATTTTTTGCAGCCGCTGACTGGGAACCTGGCGGAAAGACAATTGCAAGAGGGACTTATGTCCATCGTTACTGGTTAGCATGGCAATCGTAGGTGGGTAACCAGCTCCTGAGATCGCCCTCTGTGCTTTGAGTGGGCGATCGCCGAAAATACGTGGCTAGAGATAGCCGCAATACCAAGACCAAATATCATTGGCTTAACTCGCAATTTTGCGAGCACTTAAGGCGATGCTTTTAACTGCTCTCTGAGTAGCGATATAGAATAGGAAATATCGACATCATCATTACCCATTTTGCCGATGAGGAGATCGTCTCGAGAACGATTATCGGGAAGTATCTCAGATTTGCAAGTCCATCAATGCGTTTAGGGTGGGCATCTTGCCCGCGACAAGAG
>CALCPB010000641.1 GCA_937897665.1 uncultured Halomicronema sp.
AGGGGCTGTATCTGACTCACTCCGTTTCCGGCGAAATCACCCGCAAAATCGTGCATATCGGGGCAGGTAATGTGATTTTGCTAGCTTGGTGGCTACAAACCCCAGCTTGGATGGGCATTATGGCGTCGATCGCCTTCAGTCTAGTGGCGTTGCTCTCCTACTGGTTGCCCATCTTGCCCGGCAGCAACAGCGTTGGTCGCACCAGTCTCGGCACCTTTTTTTATGCTGTCAGTATTGGTGTTTTGACCGCCACCTTTTGGCCGCAGGGGCTGCCTGAATTCGCCGTACTTGGCATTTTGACCATGACCTGGGGCGATGGCATGGCGGCCCTGGTGGGACAGTCAATCGGTCGTCATCCCTATCAGATCTGGGAGATGAAAAAGAGTTGGGAAGGCACCAGCGCGATGGCTCTGGTGAGCTTCGCGGCGGGATGGCTGGTCTTAGGCAGCGTGTATGGCTTTACCCTGACGATGGGCGCGATCGCCCTGATTGTGGCCTTGTCGGCAACGCTGTTGGAGTCGTTCTCAAAATGGGGCATCGACAACCTCACCGTACCGCTGGCTAGTGGTTTTTTTGCCTACGGGTTATGGGCTGTCATCGTGGCTAACCCCTAAGCCGCTTTGAGAAAGGCCTGGACTTCTTTGAGATAAATTTGTGGCGCTTCTAGCATCGGAAAGTGTCCCGTATTGCCGATTTCGACGTATTTAATTGCCTCAGGATTCAAATCTGCTGCCGCCTTACCCAACTTGGCGGGCGTGATCTGGTCGTATTGCCCTGATACCAACAAACTCGGGACGGTAATTTGCTCAAAGGCGACGGGCATCACTTCGGTCGCCCGCTTACTCACCGCAGTGTAGACCGTCCCTAAGGCCACATCGCCATCGGCTTCTAAATAATCTTCAAGAAAAGCGACTTTTTCAGCGGCAGGGATCGGACTGCTGAGAAAACGAGACATAAACACGCGAGGGGCCAGGGGAATTCGCTTGAGCCAAGCCGGACGGAAGCCCACAACGTAGCCGCCAAATTTATAAAATGCCTCAAAGGCCTTTTTATCGTATTCAAAAACGCCGTTGCAGGTCAGAATCGCTCGCTCAACGCGATGGCCATACTGATTTAAAAAGAAAACGGCGACGGAAGCGCCGGTCGAGTGGGAGTTCAACCACACCGTCTCTAAATTAAACGTATCCAGTAGCTCGGCCAGGTCATCAGCAAAGGTTTCAAGCTCATAGCCCCGTGCCAAAACCGTCTCGCGGTTCTCGGCAGCAATGTGCGATCGCCCGAATCCCCGCATGTCATAGAGCAGACAGTCAAACTGAGAGCTGAGAGCTTGGGCTGTGGAGCGCCAGTAGCGACAGGAGCCCCCCCAACCGTGAATAAAGACCATGACCGGCTTACTGCCAGGTTCTGCATCCCCCTTTTCGGTAATCCACTCGTAGTAGTGGTCAACGTCAGCAACTGAAACGTAGGGCATCTTGGGGCGCGTTAGGCAGACTCAGGCTTGGGCAAAGAGGACGGATGCAATAGCAGCTCAGCCGTAGAGCGTTGTTCTACCATTTCGCGGGTAATCATGCAGCGCTTCACATCCTTGCGGGAGGGCAGCTCGTACATGACTTCGAGCATCAGTTCCTCAACAATACCGCGCAGGGCACGGGCTCCCGTTTTCCGGCGGTAGGCTTCGCGGGCGATCGCGCGCACGGCATCTTGCTTAAACTCAAGCTGCACGTTATCCATACCCATCAACTTTTGGAACTGTTTGACTAGGGCATTTTTCGGCTCGGTCATGATGGCTACGAGCATGTCTTCATCCAGAGGATCAACCACCGTTGTCGCGGGAATCCGACCAATAAATTCTGGAATTAAGCCGTATTTGACCAGATCCTGAGGTTCCAACTGCTTCAGAATATCTGCCGTGCGCTTCTCGCGCGAGGATTGACTGTCGCCCGGCTGAATGAAACCCATGGATTTCTTGCCGACGCGCTGCTCCACCATTTTGTCGAGACCGACAAACGCCCCACCGCAAATAAACAGAATGTTGCTCGTGTCGATTTGAATGCAGTCCTGATAGGGATGCTTGCGACCTCCCTGAGGGGGTACGTTGGCGACAGTTCCTTCCAGCATCTTCAGCAGTGCTTGCTGTACCCCTTCACCCGAGACGTCCCGGGTGATCGAGGGGTTTTCGCTCTTGCGAGCAATCTTGTCAATTTCATCGATGTAGATGATGCCGCGCTGAGCTTCTTCCACGTCTAAGTCGGCGACCTGCAGCAACCGCAGCAGGATGTTTTCCACATCTTCGCCGACATAGCCCGCTTCGGTCAGCGTCGTAGCGTCTGCTACGGCAAACGGCACGTCAAGAATTCTCGCCAGCGTCTGCGCTAGCAGCGTTTTTCCCGAACCAGTGGGGCCAATGAGTAAGATGTTGGCTTTCTGAATTTCGATGCCTTCATCGGCATTGTCGCCTTGGCTTTGCAGATGACTCAGGCGCTTGTAGTGGTTGTAAACCGCAACTGACAGCACCTTTTTGGCTTCGTCTTGACCAATCACATGCTCGTCGAGATAGTTTTTGATCTCGCGCGGCTTGGGCACCTGGTTAAAGGCGATCGGTGAAGGAGTGCGGCGTCGCTCCGGTGTTTGTTCGCGCCGGGGCACTGACTGCGGCACCGTGGCCCCAGAGTCAAACAGCTCCTCATCTAAAATTTCGTTGCACAAGTCCACACATTCATCACAGATGTAGACCCCAGGGCCGGCTATCAGTTTCCGAACCTGCTCTTGTGATTTACCACAAAAGGAACATTTGAGATGGGAGTCGTACTTAGACATGGTGTACCCCTATTGCGATGCCGCAGCCGCCGTAGCCATGGTCAGTGAGTCTTGTTCGAGCACTTGGTCGATCAAACCGTAATTCTTCGCTTCTTCCGCCGACATATAAAAGTCACGCTCAGTGTCTGCTTCAATGCGCTCTAAAGGCTGCCCACTATGGTGGGCAATCAGCTCGTTCAGGCGTTGCTTGTGATAGAGGATTTCCCTGGCCTGAATTTCGATGTCAACGGCCTGACCTTGAGCGCCCCCCAGCGGCTGGTGAATCATGATGCGAGCACTCGGCAGTGACAACCGTTTACCAGGTGCGCCGCCGGTTAGCAGAAACGCACCCATGCTAGCGGCCAAGCCAAAACAGATGGTCACGACATCGGGGCGAATTTGCTGCATCGTATCGTAAATCGCCATCCCTGCCGTCACCGATCCCCCCGGCGAATTGATGTAGATTTGGACATCTTTTTCGGGTTCTTCGGCATCTAGAAACAGGAGCTGGGCCACGATCGCATCGGCGATCGCGTCATTCACCGGAGTACCCAAAAAGATGATGCGTTCTCGCAACAAGCGCGAGTAGATGTCAAATGCCCGTTCGCCGCGACCCGACTGCTCTACCACCATTGGCAGCATGTTGTGGAGCCCTTGGGAAAGACGATTTTGACTAGAGACAGGGTGGTTTGTTAAAGATTGCAACACCATTCAACCGGTTAATTTTCTGACGTCAATGCTTTTCAAAGGTTGCTCCGATCCTGGGTAACGAAACCTGTGTCTCCGCTTCACCCATTCATCGCAAGCATCCCAAAAGCTGAGAAGCCCTGCTAAAAATCTTGGCAGTGACTCTGAACAACATTATGCCTCAAGCCTCGACAAGCATACCTGAGAAGCCAGGAATCGGCGGCTCAGAAACATGCCGTATTTCCGCCCAAAGTTTAGAACAGTTTGGCTGTTATGGCAGTTCTTTGGCTTCATTAATCTTTGAGTTTTATGAGCCAGGTCTCAGCGCTGGGGGAAATCCCTCGGCCAGTGAGACCTGGCTACCCATTGCCGCCGGAGGACTAAGTCTCGTCTACTGGTGCCGCGGCCTCTTCTGGCGCTGCCGCTGCGGCCGCTGTTTCCGGTTCTGCGTCAGAGGCTTCATCAGCTGCCGGTTCGGGCACCGACTCGGGCTCAATCACTTCTGTAACGGGCGTCGCTTCAGCTTCAATCGTGGTCGGTGTGTCAGCGGATGCTGGTGCCGCTTCGCTATCGACGGCGTCAGCGTCAGCGGCTTCAGCTGCGGTTAAAGTGCCCTCTGGCACCAGCTCTACGGTGTTATTCGCCACCAGCCACTTCAAGATCTTTTCCTGGAGCAGCTCTTCATTGACGACTTCTCGCAAGCGATCTTGAGCAACTTCTTGGGGATTATTGACCTCCGCCATCATTTCATCCATCCGGGCCTTGAGGTCAGCTTCGTCAATCGTGACGGATTCTTGCTTGGCCACCTCGCCTAGCGTCAGGGTGCGTCTGAGCCGATCGATGGCTTCAGGCCGAGAGCGATCGCGCATGTTTTCGACAATCTCGGCAGTCAGCATCTTGTTGATGTCAATTCCCTGGCGACTGAGCTGCACCGCAGCCTGTTGTACCAGGTGGTTTGCCTCGCGCCGGATCAGAGTTTCGGGAATCTCCGCTTCCAAATGCTTCAGCAGCTCATCTAAGAGTGCTTCGAATTGGTTGCTTTCAGTTTTGTCACTGGCCTCGGTTTGAAAACGCTCCTCTAAAGAAGTGCGGAGCTCTGCTAGCGTTTCAAATTCGCTCACCTCTTCGGCCAAATCGTCATCGAGCTCAGGCAATTCCTTCTCTTTGAGTTCCTTAAGCGTGACGGTAAATTGAGTCGCCTTACCGGCTAAATCTTCTTGGGGATAGCTCTCGGGAAACGTCAGGTTGAGCTCTCTCGTTTCGTCCAGAGTGAGGCCCACAATGCCTTCGACAAATCCGTCGATAAACCCCCCTTCTTTGAGCTCCAGCTGAAAGTCTTCAGCACTACCGCCCTCAAAGGCTTCGTAGGTGCCATCGGCCTGTTCAATCTTGCCTTCAAAGTCAATGACGGCTACATCCCCCATTTGCGCGCCGCGGTCTTCAATCGGCACTAGGGTGGCCAAATTGAGCCGATATTGCTCCAGTACCTCATCGACTTGGCTGTCGTCATACTTAATCTCTTCGGCCTGCACGCTCAAGCCGGTGTACTGAGCTAACGTGACCCGAGGTGGCACATCTACCGAGGCTTGAAAGGTCAGCACCTCACCGGGACTGTATTGCTGAATCAGCTCTTCAAACTCAGAGGTGAGTTGATAATTGCCGATCGCCTCAATGGATTCTTGCTCAATGGCCTGCTCAACCGCCGTTTGTACCAGTTCTTCGAGCGCGGTGGCCTTGATTTGGGCTGTGCCAACCCGCTGCAGAAACACCTGACGGGGTACCTTGCCCGGGCGAAACCCCGGAATCCGCACCGTTTTGATCAGCTTTTGTAGGACTTTCTCATAGGTTTGCTTAGAAACCTCAGCGGGGATTTCAATTTCTAGCCCCACTTGACTGTCGGGCAGTTGTTCTTGAGTAACTTTCATGAAGAGTCCTACTTCCTGTGCAATATCGTTGAAAATTTGTAAAGAACACCCCTGCAAAAGGAAGGTCGTTCTGAGTACTAGAGCTGTTGAAATTTAACGGCAGTTAGCTATCATACTGCATTCACGGGGCAACTACCTCTAGCTTCTCGGCAGCATCTCTTAAGATTCAGTGGCTCAAAAAATGAGACGATTTCAGGATGCGCTCGGAGGCCTGAAGGGTGGATGGGAGATCATGCCAGGTGCTTGGTCGGGAGCGTCGGCAGGAGCTGTATCCAGCAGCCCTGTCGGAAAATTTGCGAAGTTGAGGAGAACATCATGGGGTCTGAAGGATATCGGGTTGCGATCGTCGGGGCGACCGGGGCCGTTGGGGCTGAGCTGTTGACATTGCTGGCAGAGCGTCAGTTTCCCGTGGCTGAACTAAAACTGTTGGCTTCGCCCCGATCAGCTGGTAAGACACTGTTGTTCCGCGATCAGTCCATCACCGTGCAGGCTTTGAGCGATCGCGCCTTTGATGATGTGGATGTGGTATTGGTATCTGCCGGAGCGAGTATCTCCCGCGAGTGGGCACCCAAAGCCGCAGCGGCTGGCGCTGTCGTGATTGATAACTCCAGCGCCTTTCGGATGGAGCCGCAAACGCCCTTAGTGGTGCCCGAGGTCAATCCCCAAGCTGCTGCTGATCATCAGGGCATCATCGCCAATCCCAACTGCACGACCATTCTCATGGCGCTGGCCATTTGGCCGCTGCACCAGATTCAGCCCATTCAGCGAGTAGTGGTGGCGACATATCAATCGGCCAGTGGGGCTGGGGCGCAAGCGATGGCTGAGGTGAAGGAACAAGCCCAGGCGATTTTGGCGGGCACTGAGCCCCCTACCAAGGCATTTCCCTATCCGTTGGCGTTCAATCTCTTTCCCCACAATTCGCCACTTGATGAGGCCGGTTACTGCCAAGAAGAGATGAAGATGGTGAACGAGACGCGTAAGATTTTTGCCGAGCCGACGCTGCGAATTACCGCCACCTGCATCCGGGTGCCCGTCTTAAGGGCGCATTCCGAAGCCATTAATCTAGAGTTTGCGGCTCCTTTTGCCCCGGCACGGGCGCGTGCAGCGCTGCTGGAATCGCCTGGAGTTACCCTGGTCGAAGATTGGCAGGCCAACTATTTTCCGATGCCTCAAGACGCCAGTGGTCAAGACAACGTTCTAGTGGGGCGTATCCGTCAAGATCTTTCTCATCCCAACGGTTTAGAACTGTGGCTGAGCGGCGATCAGATTCGTAAAGGCGCAGCCCTCAATGCGGTGCAAATTGCTGAGCTGCTCGTGCAAAAGCAGTGGCTCAAGCCCACCGCCCCGGTGATGTCGTGAATTCAGAGGCCGTGTGGCCATTCTGAGCGCACGCTGGCAGAGGCGACCCTGGGGCGATGAGCCGTCAGCCCTCAAGGTTCGTGCTGCAGCGGTTTCAGCTCCTCGCTGGGTTGCTGAGGGGAGGCTGACAGGTTAGTTCTATCAGATTGAGATCGTCAGCTGATGCTCCCTACTTAGCGAATATTCAATCCCTGGAGGCTATGGTCTTCCGGCCTGATGGTTGCTATCGTATTGCTGAACCTAGCCGGAGGGTTGAGTTGATTGCCCCGGCGCTCGCCTTTAAAGCACTCTTGAACTGAGAAAGGATTGTGTCAGCGTGGGATATTTCGGACGAGTATTGACCGCCATGGTGACGCCCTTTGCGGATGACGGCAGTGGCAACTACTCGGTGGCAGAAGCGCTCGCTGCTCATCTGGCCGATAACGGCAGTGATGGCTTGGTGGTTTGTGGCACGACGGGAGAATCGCCGACTCTATCGTGGGATGAAGAGTTTCAGCTATTTAAATGTGTCAAATCAGCGGTGGGTGATCGCGCCAAAATCATTGCTGGTACGGGCTCTAACTCGACCCAGGAGGCGATCGAGGCGACCCGCAAAGCCGCTGCTCTGCAGCTAGATGGCACCCTGCAGGTGGTGCCCTATTACAACAAGCCCCCTCAAGCTGGTCTATACCATCATTTCAAGGCGATCGCCGAAGCGGTGCCAGACTCTCCGGTAATGCTCTACAATGTGCCTGGGCGTTCTGGTTGTGGATTAGCCGTTGATACCGTCGCTCGCTTGACTGAGGTGGCCAACATCGTCGCCATTAAGGAAGCCAGCGGCAATCTTGACTATGCCAGCCATTTGAAATCGCAGGTGCCCTCAACATTTTCTTTGTACTCTGGTGATGATTCTCTGACTCTGCCGCTGTTGGCAATTGGCGGATGCGGCGTTGTCAGTGTTGCTAGCCACTTAGTAGGCAATCGTCTGCAAAATATGATTCAAGCCTTTGAAGCGGGTAAGATAAGAATGGCAGCCGAGGAACATCTGAGCTTATTTCCCCTGTTCAAAGCACTTTTTCTAGAGCCTAATCCCATACCGGTCAAGGCGGCGCTCTCGCTGCAGGGCTGGCAAGTCGGTTCTCTCCGTTCTCCCCTGGTAGCTGCGAGCGATGCTGTTCAGCAAGAGCTGAAGGCTCTATTGCAGCAGCTGTTGTGACTATCTAGTTCCAGGCCCGAACTGGCTAAAGCTTTTTGACAATCAATATAGACTTCATCTGCCTTGTTTATCAACATTTATTCTGGTTTTTCGTACCCTATGGCTCACGTTCCAATTCTTTCAGTTTCCGCCGCTACGATTGATTTAGCGCGGTTTCGACTGTTTCTGAACCGCATAAAAAGCCTCTGCGGACAGTTTTAATGGCTTCGATTTAGCGACACCCGCTCCAAGACCGCGCTGGTTTCAACGTACGGCAGGCCATTGATTCTCGTCGAGCCACCTTTTTTTCCTTATCATCGCCGGTTTTATTTCTGGCTTTCCGAAAGTTTTCTGTACAGCCATTTTTGGCACTCTTTACTCGATCTGAAACTATATGACTCAAAAAAACTCTGATTCAAAACTCAAAATCATTCCCCTCGGCGGGCTCCATGAAATTGGTAAAAACACCTGTGTGTTTGAGATCAATGATGAAATTATTCTCCTGGATGCGGGTTTAGCGTTCCCGACCGATGGCATGCATGGCGTCAATATTGTGCTGCCCGACGTGACCTATCTGCGCGAAAACCAGCACAAGATTAAGGGCATGATTGTTACCCATGGCCATGAGGACCATATCGGTGGCATTGCCTTTCATCTCAAGCAGTTTGACATCCCCGTCATTTATGGCCCCCGCCTGGCCATGGCTCTGTTAGAAGGCAAGTTAGAAGAAGCTGGGGTCAGCGATCGCACCGAGTTGCGGCCTGTGCGCCCGCGCGACGTCGTTCGTCTCGGCAAATCTTTCATGGTGGAATACATTCGCAACACCCATTCCATCGCCGATAGCTGCAGCGTGGCCATTCATACCCCCTTGGGCGTGGTGATTCATACGGGTGACTTCAAGTTTGACCATACCCCGGTGGATGGTGAATATTTCGACGTGCAAAAGCTGGCAGAATATGGCGAAAAAGGCGTCCTCTGCTTAATTAGCGACTCGACCAACTCCGAGGTTCCTGGCCATACCCCGTCCGAGCGGTCGGTCTTCCCGAACCTTGATCGGGCCTTTTCTCAGGCGGATGGACGCTTGATCGTGACGACGTTCTCCTCGTCCGTTCATCGCGTCAATATGATCTTAGAACTGGCCAAAAAGCATCATCGCATGGTCTTTGTCCTGGGCCGGTCAATGCTCAACGTGATTGCCCATGCGCGGGCCTTAGGCTACATCAAGTGCGAAGAAGATCGCTTCCAACCCCTGCGCAATCTCCGGCAGTATTCCGATCGCGACGTCATGATTTTGACGACGGGGTCGCAGGGGGAACCGATGGCGGCGCTGACTCGCATTGCCAACGGTTCTCACCGTGATATCAAAATTCGGGAAGGCGATACCGTGGTCTTGTCGGCCAACCCGATTCCCGGCAACACGATCTCCGTTGTCAACAACATTGACAAGTTGATGATGAAGGGTGCCAAGGTGATCTATGGCAAGCATCAGGGCATTCACGTCTCCGGTCATGGGGCTCAAGAAGATCAGAAGCTGATGTTGGCGCTTACCCGGCCCAAATTCTTTTTGCCGGTGCATGGCGAACACCGCATGTTGGTCAAGCATTCGCAGACCGCCCAAAGTATGGGGGTACCGGCTGAAAACATGGTCATCATTGACAACGGCGATATTGTTGAGCTGACCCAAAACAGCATTGGCGTCGGTGGCAAGGTGCCGTCGGGCATTGAGCTAGTCGATTCTTCTCGTCAGGGTGTAGTTGATCGTAATACCTTGCGCGATCGCCAACAGCTAGCTGAAGACGGCATCATTACCGTAGCGGCGATTGTCGGCAGCAACGGGAAGCTCATGACGCCCCCGAGCGTCGATATTCGCGGCATTTCTCAGACCCTTAACATTGAGCGCTTTCAAAGTAAGGTCGCTGATTTGATTGGGCGGATTTTGCGAGAGCGGTCGTCGAAAAATGGCCTTGAGGAGGATGGCTTGAAATCGGCGATTGAGTCAGAACTGCGCCGCCTGATTCGGAAAGAGCTGCCCAAGCGCTATCCGGTCATCGTGTTGCTGCTGAACCGCGTAGAGTCTCCCAACGTGGGCAAACCGGCACCAAAATCCAACAAGCCGGAACCGGTCTTGACGGCATCATAAGAACCCGCGCAAGTTGTTTAATAAAGCTGCTTCATAAAAGTTAATAGCGCTTAGCGATTGCCTATTCAGGGCTAGAGCGTCGGCTGGATACTGCAGTCTGTTCGTTCTGGCTCGCTAGCGCTATAATGCTCCCAACAGAAGCGACTGAGCTTTCAGGCTTGAGCGTTGTCAAGCAGCTTGCGGCCTGTGCAGACGCATTACCAAAGGCTTCTGTCAGAATTTTTTAGATTCGACAAAGATTTTGGTGGTACTAGGAAAGCCAACTCAAATGACTGCCTGAGATTGTTGGACGACTCAGGGTAGTTTGTTGCGAGTGTCGGTCTTTGTGCTAGTGCTTTTAATGCGGCTGATTTGCTTGTGGAATGGCCCGGTCGCTTTTGAAGACAGAATTGTTTCGCTGATTCTCTCCTGTGATGTTAGAGGAAGGAGAAGAGTCTTTATGAGTTTTGAGGATGTTGAATGCCCAAGCAGATCGTTATTGCTGAACAGCATCGCATTGCGGCTGTTTTTCAAGGAGACCAGATACAGGAACTCATCGTTGCCACAGGGACTCACCAGGTTGGCGACATCTATGTAGGGACTGTCGAAAACGTACTTCCCGGGATTGATGCGGCGTTCGTCAACATTGGTGACAGTGAACGCAATGGCTTCATGCATGTGACTGATCTGGGGCCTTTACGACTGAAGCGAGCAGCGGGGTCGATTACCGAACTTGTGGCTCCCCAGCAAAAAGTGCTGGTGCAGATCATGAAGGAGCCAACGGGCAACAAAGGGCCTCGGCTGACGGGCAATGTGACTTTGCCTGGGCGCTATCTGGTGCTCATGCCCTACGGCAAGGGGGTCATCCTCTCTCGGCGAATTCAAAACGAGCAAGAGCGCAATCGGCTCCGGGCCTTAGCGATTTTGCTGAAGCCGCCTGGTATGGGGCTGCTAATTCGGACGGAAGCGGAGGACGTTCCTGAAGAAGCCATCATTGAGGACTTGGAATCGCTGCAAAAGCAGTGGGAAACAGTTCAGCAGGAGGCGGTGACCCGGCGTCCGCCGGAACTGCTCAACCGCGACGATGATTTTATCCAGCGGGTGCTGCGAGATGTCTATAGCGGGGATGTCAACCGCATCGTAACGGACTCTCACACCGGGCTGAAGCGGGTCAAGCAGCATCTGATGAATTGGAATGCCGGTCGCCTCCCTTCGGGAGTGCTGATAGCCAATCACCGCGATCGCGTGCCGCTGCTGGAATTCTTTCGGGTTAATGCGGCTATCCGCGAAGCGATTCAGCCGCGTGTTGATCTTCCCTCGGGCGGCTATATCATCATTGAGCCCACCGAAGCGCTCATCGTGATTGACGTTAACTCCGGTTCTTTTACGCGCTCGGCGACTGCGCGCGAGACTGTCTTGTGGACTAACTGCGAAGCCGCAGAAGAGATTGCTCGGCAGCTGCGACTACGGAATGTGGCTGGCGTCATCATTGTTGACTTTATCGACATGGATGCTCGTCGAGACCAACTCCAGGTCTTGGAAACCTTTAACCGAGCCCTGCGATCAGACAAATCTCGTCCTCAGATTTCTCAACTTTCGGAGCTTGGCTTGGTCGAGCTGACCCGCAAGCGGCAAGGTCAGAATCTTTACGAACTCTTTGGTCGTCCTTGTCCTACCTGTAGTGGTTTAGGCCATCTCGTCCATTTGCCGGGTGAGTCGGCAACCGTTGATGTCCCTGCGACTGAGAGCGGCCGCGAGTCAGCGAGTTTTGGTAACCGGGCACATCCGTCTCTTAAAGAGAACTTGTCTGAAGATCTCGAACCTCATTCTGATCTGCAGGAACTTGACCTGCTCAATCATCCCAACTATCAAGAATCTAAGGGTGGTCGAGGGAATCGTCGCCGTCGCCGTCGCGATGCGCCGCCGCTGAGCCGCAGCAATGGCCGTAATGGCGATAATGCTAGAACTGCACCAACGCCGACGCCCACCCCAGCTCCTGTTCCCGACCCGGTGCCATAGCCAGAAGCGCCAGCAACAGCCGGCTCCGCGCCGACCACAAGC
>CALCPB010000642.1 GCA_937897665.1 uncultured Halomicronema sp.
GCTCTACCGCTTCGATACAGGGGTCGCCCGTGGGCGCTGTAGCAAAGCCCAAGCCGCCCGTCGCATTTCCCGCACTGCAGTAAGACACCTGCCGCACCGGGGATTGAGCCAACTGCTTGGGGGCGATCGCCATAGGGGCATCTGGCTCACCCCAGCCCGTCCCGCCGGAGCGGCCCCGTTCCACCCGTAGGCCGTTTTCGCAACCGCGACTCTCGTTACCTGCTAGGCCCCAGCCAATCAGGTAGTCGCCCCCCTGCACCTGACAGGGAAAGTAATAAATCGAAGCTTCAGGATGGGGATTCGTTTGAACGTAAAAGTTGAGGTCGGTGCCATCAGCGGCCAAAAACCGCAGTAGCGCCCGCGCATTGTTGGGCGGCACTGTAATCAGGGCGTCGCGCACCTGCTGCAAAATCGATCCGGTTTGAATCGATTCGGGCCGTCCACTTCGCCGAATGCGCAGTTCACTAGAGTTGCCCAAAATGTCATCAACGCGGGTCTGTTCGGGCACGTCGGCAAATGCGGGCGCACTGACTAACAGGGCAGCGGTGCCCAAAACGATCGCACGGGCCTTGGGAGCCAAGGCCGGGTATCGACTCTCTCGACGATGTTGATATGGAGGCATAGGGATGAGTTACAACTGAACCGGGGAGATTGATGCCACCCCAGCACCGCAAACTTACTGAATTAATTGGTGCTAAAGATCTCTACCCGACCGAGGGGAGTCTTTACTAAAGCTCGAAAAAATTTCTTTGGCTAGTTCCCGTTAATGCACCTTAATTCCGCTGTTGAGCCGGGGTGCCGGCGATCGCTCCCCATCATGGGTCAAGTCTCTGTTATGGCGACCTTGCTGGTGTTGGTGGGAAGCAAGGTCGCCGCTCAGGCTGACGATGCCGCCTCATTTCTCGAACTCTGTGAGGGCCGCGATCGCCAGTCTCTCGCCACCCAGCAAACTCTAGATGCTCTGCTCACCAGTCTCAAAACAGCGGATTGCGCGATCGCAAATGATACTTTGCTCGCCGCTGACTATTTGACGTTGAATGGGCTCAATCTTGAAGACCTGAGCGTTTTGGCTACGCTGCCCCATCTAACAGAACTGTATTTGGGCAGCAATCAAATTACCGACTTGGCCCCCCTCAGCCAGCTCACCCAGCTCAGAGTGCTCTCGCTGGAAAATAATGCGATCGCTAACCTGACACCGCTGGCGGCACTCAACACATTAGAAAGCTTGTATCTGAATCAAAATCGCCTGCAAGACCTGAGCCCGCTAGCCACCTTGACCAACCTGGTGGAGCTGGAAGCAAGCCGCAATCAGATTGTTGATCTACAGCCGCTAGCGGCCCTGTCTGAGCTGCAAATTCTTGATCTATCTGACAACGCCATCAGTGATCTCGCGCCTCTCTCGTCCTTAGAAAAGTTGGCCGTTTTGCGTCTGGATAGCAATGCTGTGGAGCAGCTAGCGCCGTTGCAAAGGCTGGATAATTTGACCGACCTCAGCCTCGACTCCAATCAAGTTAGTGACCTGACGCCGCTGCTCGACCTGGCCCAGCTCACTGATTTGGATATCGACAACAATCCGTTCCCTGAGGGCGATCGCCGCCAGGTCGAGACCCCGATCAGCTTGCGCCGGTTGCGGCTGCAAAATACCTGCTTCGGCTGCGATTTGGCGGGGGTCGATTTTAGCGGCGCTGACCTGATTGGCGTCTATTTAGCAGAAGCCAACCTCGCCGCCGCCAACCTGCAAAATGCGGACTTGGTCGGTGCCAACTTAGAAAATGCCGACCTGAGCGATGCCGACCTGAGGAATGCCGACCTGACAGACACGATTTTGACCGGGGCGAACTTGGCTGGAGCCCAGTTGACGGGGGCAAATCTGTGCCGAACGCGGCTGCCCGATGACACCTTAGGACGGTGCGCCCCATGAAAAGCAACCGATGGGCGATCGCGGTGCTGGCCTGTTTAGCTTGGTTGTTGGCTCTGAGCCCAGCTCTGTTAGCGAACGAGGCAACACCGTCCGAGTCGTTTGTCACCTGGTGTGAACGGTCAGCGGATCTGACTCCTGAAACGCGCCAAACCGTTGACGCCCTGCTTGCCGTCAGCGGCGGTGCTGACTGCCAGACCGCCCAAGATTTTCTCACCACGACAACCGAATTGGATCTGACCGCGCGGCAGATTACCAATTTGAGTCCACTGGCAACGTTGCCGCAGCTAACGACTCTCTATGCCGGTCAAAACCAGATTGCCGATCTGACGCCCTTGTCTGACCTGAACCAGCTCACCACCCTCTATCTGCTGGACAACCAGATTACTGACCTGCGCCCGATCGCTTCACTAAATCGTCTCACCACCCTTTCTATTGATCAGAATCAGGTGAGCGATCTCAGCCCGCTGGCAGAACTCCCCTCGCTCACCGTGCTTTTTGCCAATAGCAATCAGGTGCGATCGCTCGCCCCCTTAGCCAAACTGACAACGTTGACCGAACTCTACCTGGCCGACAATCAGCTTGCGGATTTACAGCCCCTGGCAGAGCTATCCCAACTGGCTTACGTGAACCTGGGCAATAACCAGATCATCACGGTGGAGGCCTTGGCCAAGCTGGACGCCCTGATTGATCTCGATCTAAGTGAAAATCGCCTAGTGCAGCTGCAGGCGCTCGCCAATTTGGCCAACCTGAACCAGCTGGATCTGCGCAATAATCCCCTCGCGACTAAAGCCTGTCCGGTGTTTCCGGCCACGATCTGTGTGTTTAGTGACGATGCCGCCGAACTGTATCAAATGGGGACAGCACAGCTCAATCAGGGAGAATTCACCGCCGCGCTGGCAACGTTTGAGACCGCATTACCGATTTACCAAACTGGCGGCGATCGCCTGCGCGAAACCGATGTGCTAGATCGCCTGGGCAACGCCTACGACGGCCTTGGCCAATATGCCAATTCGCTTAATCGCTATCAGCAAGCAGCCGCGATTCGAGCGCAGGTGGGTGATCGCCAGGGCGAAAGCGATACGCTCACCAACCTGGGCATCACCTATATTCGCCTTGGCCAAACCGAAAAAGCGGTCACCGCTCTGGAAGCGGCATTGGCGATCACCACCGAGTTAATCCCGCGCGATCGCAGTTGGTTGCGACCGGCCCCGCGCGAAGGCGACATCCTCAGCGGCCTAGCCTTAGCCTATGACCAGCTCGGCGAGGATGCCCCGGCCCTACGCTATGCCAAGCAGAGTCTGGCCAGCTATCGGCGGGGGAATGACCGCACGGGTGAGGTGATCGCCTTAGTGCGGGTTGGCACGGCCTATCTCAACTTGGGCGATCGCGACAAAGCTCGCACCTATCTCGATAAAGCCCTAGAGCTGAGCGAACGATTGGGCGATCGCGCCAGCCAGGCCCGCAGTCTGGAGGCCCTCGGTGATTTTTCCGCGCAGGCGGGTGCGGTTGACACGGCGCGTGACCGCTACGAACAAGCCCTCGCCCTCCACCGCGAGATCGACAACGCGCCCGGTGCGGGGTCAACGCTGAACGCGATGGGCACGCTGCTGCTCGAAGCCGATCAGCCTCAGGCTGCCGCTGAGGCATTGTCGGAAACAGTGGCGCTGTGGGAATCTTTGCGCCCCGGCCTCACCGATGAAAACAAAATTTCCATTGCCGAAATCCAGGCCGAAACCTATCGGCTCTGGCAGCGATCGCTGATTGCCTTGGATGACCCCGAGGCGAGTTTAGAAGCATCCGAGCGGGGCCGGGGCCGCGCCTTTATCGAACTCTTGGCGCATCGCCTGACGCTGCAGGGCCAAGCTTTACCCACCGAGCAGTTGGCCCCGCCCACCATGGCCCAAATTCGCCAGTTAGCTCAAACGCAAGCTGTCACCCTGGTGGAATATGCCGTAGTCGGCGCGGATCTCTACAGCTGGGTGGTGCAGCCAGACGGCACCCTGCACTTTGTCAGTCAATCGCTCGAAGGGCAGGCGATCGCCACTTGGGTCGAAGACAACCGACAGGCGCTGAACATTCCCCGACGCGGCCTCGGGGTGCAGCCCGTCATCGCGGGACAAACGCCGGAAATTGCTCCCGCTCAAGCCAACCTCAGTCGGCTGTATGAGCTGTTGGTTGAACCGATCACGCCCTTTTTGCCCACTGACCCTGAGGCGACGGTCGTCATTGTGCCCCAGGGTGAACTGTTTTTGGTGCCTTTTGCCGCACTGGTCGAGCGCACCGGCACCGCGCTGTTAGAACAGCACGCCTTGGCCTTTGCGCCCGCCCTGAGTTTGCTGACGATCGCCTCCGCCCAAACCGAGGCGTTAACCATTGGCAGCGGCTCAGCAGTGGTGGTCGGTAACCCCACCATGCCCGCCGACCCCAACACGGGCCGACCGCTGCAGCCGCTGTTTGGCGCTGAGACTGAAGCTTTAGCAGTGGCCGCGACGCTCAACACGCAGCCGCTGATTGGCGATGCGGCGACCAAGTCGGCCGTCATGGCCGCGATCGAACAGGTGGACATTATTCACCTGGCCACCCACGGCCTGCTTGATGATTTTGGGACGGGCATTCCCGGCGTGCTGGCGCTGGCTCCAACACCGAACGATTCTGGCTATTTGACCGCCGCTGAAATTTTAGACCTGTCGTTGACCGCGCAGCTGGCCGTTTTGAGTGCCTGTAACACTGGGCAGGGCAGCATTACGGGCGATGGCGTGGTGGGTCTGTCGCGATCGCTGCTCACTGCCGGGGTGGACAACGTGATGGTAACGCTGTGGTCGATTCCCGATGAGCCCACCGCTGTGATGATGACCGCGTTTTACGATGCCCTCAAGACGGAACCGAACCGGGCGATCGCCCTGCGGCAAGCCATGCTCGCCACCCGTGAACAGTTTGAGCATCCCACCAACTGGGCCGCCTTTACCCTCTATGGACTTAGCTAGGCGACCCGCATCTGGTTGAATGATCCCCTTTTTGGGAAATACTTTGAGCACAGGACGATAGGTTGAAATTATGAGCAGGCACCCGAGCCACTCGATAGCTGCCCTGACATCGATTGCAGCGGACGAGCTGATTAGACACCTGCTCTCACGAACTCACTACGTTCTATGGCACTAGCGTTGCGCTCACCAGCTGTTGCGTGTAGGGATGCTGTGGGTCATCGAGCACCTGATCGGTGAGGCCCGCTTCGACGACCTGACCGTTTTGCATCACCATTAGCCGATGGGCCAGCAACCGCACCACGCCAATATCGTGGGTCACTAGAATGACGCTCAGGTGCAGCGTGCGCACCAGCGATCGCATCAAATCCAAAAGTTTGGCCTGCACCGAGACATCTAATCCACCCGTGGGCTCATCCATCAGCACCAGACGCGGGCGCGTCACCAAAATGCGGGCCAGCTGCAGCCGCTGCTGCATCCCTCCCGAAAACGTACTCGGCAAATCATCCATCCGCTGATCCGGAATTTCGACTTCATTCAGCCACTGCAGCGCCTCCGTGCGAATGTTGCCGTAATGACGCTCCCCCACATCCAGCAGGCGCTCGCCGATGTTGGCCCCCGCCGTCACGCCTAGTCGCAACCCATCGCGGGGATTTTGCCGCACAAAGCCCCATTCCGTTTTCATCAGCTTGCGGCGCTGGGGTTCTGGCAAAGTGCAGAGGTCTAGTAGAGACTCGCTGCGATCACAATAGGTCATCGCACCGTCATCAATCGGCAGCTCACCGGCAATACAGTTCAGCAGGGTGCTTTTGCCCGAGCCCGACTCACCGATAATGCCCAGCACCTGACCGGGGTAGAGCGCAAACGAAATGCGATCGCAGGCGGCGATCGAGCCGTAGGTTTTACTCAGGTTTTGAACGGTTAACAGCGGCTCCATATCCCTTCCTGTCCTCTGATAAAACTTGAGTCCTGGCAATACCAACGTCACTAGCTACTGTTCGCTTCTTGCCTCAGGTTTTGCGCATCTAAATAAAGCTGAGCCCACTCGCCGGTGACTTGCTTCGGCTTCAGGTTAGTTGATTGAGCGATTTCGTCGAAGGTTTGCCCTGCCTTGAGACTCTGCAGAATTTTCCGCTGCAGCGGATTGCAGGCCGCTTGAAACTCTTCCCACTGTTCGGGAATTAGGCCCAAATTGTGCTCTTTTAACGAGGTTTGTAGCCAGCCCAAGACCAAATCAGGCTGCTCTTTGAGGGTAAACACACGAATGGCGTGGTAGCGAATCTTTTCGCGCAGGCGGTAGGCTTCCTTCGTGGATAAATCGAGCCGCTGAGAAATCATCTCTTGGGTAAACCCCTGCAGGTGCAGCTCTAGCCACTGCACAGCGGTGGCATCGAGGGTGTCATGCAGATAGGTGGCAAACCCCGTTTTGACCTGCTCTCGCATAGCCTGGGCTTCTTCGACCTGGGTTTGCGATTCATACTTCGAGACGGCTTCGACATCCAACAAACTCATTGAGGAGTCGGGATCATCAGTGCCAATTTCTTCTGAAATCAGGCGAATCATTTCCCCAGAGGGAATGTTGGTCATGCCGCCGCGCTGCGATCGCCGCAGATAGTTGACAAAGCGATAGACCAACAGCGGCTGGTTACGAATGGGCCGCAGACAATATTCTTCAATCGTGGCCAGCATCAGCAGATTGCGCACTTGCGATCGCGGCGAGCATTCGCCAATCCAGCGCACCTGCTCCTTTAAGTAGCGATCGCTCTGCAGCATTTCTTGAATCACTTCCTGCAGCACATCCGTCACGGTGCGGCGGCGATCGCGGCTGAGGGCAATCCAAGTGCGTACTTTGCTCCGCACCAAAAAGAGGCTGCTCAATCGTTTGATCAGGTTGCGATAGGCGCGGTCAGGGCCAATGTTCCAATAGCGCTGCCGCAAAATTTGATAGCGATATTCCAGCGCTTGAGCCAATACCTTCTGCTTGGTTGCTTCAACAGCGTCATCAAACCGCTCAGGATTTGGCCCTAACAGCCACACCAAAATGCTTTGCCGGGAATTATCGCTCTCTTCGGCAAGCTCAGTCGCCAACTTAGTTGACCATCTCTGAGTAATGTCATCTACCGCCGTCATGCTACCGGTACCTAGTCCAGCTCATAGCTGATTGTAGGGTGGATCGGAAAACCCTGCTGCTACTCACGAAAAAGACGCCAACAAATCTAGCAAAAATGCTCTAATCACGGCCCATCTAGGCGCTGTCTGCGGCTGCCAGGGATATTTCAATACTATTGATATTGATCAATGCCGTGACTGAAAAGTTACGACCAAGACTTGATAAATCCTATCAAACTCCGTATCCCCGGCGGTTGAATCATGGCACTCGCGATCGCCCCAACCCCCGTTCTAAACAGCTGCACTGAGTCGATGCGATCGAGTGTTAGCACCCTCACCCCACCGCTGCTCTTAGTCGGTATGCTGGGCATGATTTTTACGGTGAAAAAGATGTTGACGGTTCGTGAAGCGAACAAAAATGATGACGGAGTAATTGCTGAGCATCTGCGCTTGATTGCCCTGGAACTCGGTTTCTCGAGTGACACGATTCGACATGATTGGCTCGAAACCACCGTTCACTTTATTGAGCGGGCTCGCCAAGAGCTGGGTTACAAAGGGTTCATTGCCGAAGCTCAGGGCAAAATTATTGGCTCCGCTAGCGGTCAAATCTTAGAACTGTATCCCATGGTCAGCAAGGCCTATCAGAAGGGCTATATCTGGGGCGTCTATGTCGATACAGCCTACCGAAGACAAGGAGTCGCGACCCAACTCATACAGCAGACAACGCACTACTTAAAGAAGATTGGCTGCACCAAAATCGTTCTCCATGCCTCAGATACGGGCAAAAAGCTCTATACCAGCCTGGGTTATGAAGAGAGCAATGAGATGATCTTCAGTCTCAGTTGATGTTCTCGTGTTGACACTGAGGTCGCCCAGGAGCGCCCCTTCTAGCTGAGTAGCCAGTACGGCCTGTAGATATGGATGGCTGCTAAACCGAGATGTTGTAGGGCATCGCATACGCCGAAGCTGTCATTCGCAGGTGGTGCCGATGAGCGGTAACGCTCTAACGTCGCACTGCATAGCCTTGCCGAGTCGAGCCTTCAGGCATTTTCGGCGATCGCACACCACAAAAAAATGGAGCGGCCCATTGGCTGCTCCATCACTTATGACAGTTTTTAAGCTCGTGCTTTATAACCGGTAGTCAAACGCAAGTCTTAGTGGCAATCAATCAGCCGCACGCCGCGATCGCGGCGATTCTTCAAAGGACTGAACGATCGCCCAAAATACCCGAATCGTTAGCACCGACAACGCCACGATGGCCAGTAGCGTGAGCGTTGCGTGGGGAGCCAATACCGTTATGAGCAAACCACTCACAATCAAGAGAAGCAACAGGGTCCTATCCATATCGCCCTCCCGGGCATCACCTGACCTACCCCTCTATCGTAGACATTCAATAGGTATCATTGGGAGTCTCTTAGAATTACTTGAAGATCACCTCACTATCCGCAATGTTTTGTTGCAAATTATCAATTTCGTAGTGATCTCTTGGGCCGCCCATCCGCTCTAGCCAGCCATCGTTTGGGCGAAAATCGATCATCGGGAAAATCAGGCCGCGATCGCAAATAGCCGCATTTCTCCGATGAAATCGTTGATCCTCTGAAAATTGTGACGCGCTCACGCCAAACTCGAATCACGATAGGCCTATCTAGCTGAGCTCAATTACGCTGTTCATCGCGATGCATTGTAACGACGGCTACAAAACTGTGATCCCGATTTTTGGTCGAGTTTAAGGTGTCGAAAAACCGTTCAAAATAAATTTCAAAGCAGCGGAACCGCCCTGCACCCCGGCAAACAGAATCACAGCCACTAAGCTGCCCCCCAACGCGCAGATCGACAAACCCACCAAACTGATAAAGCCGTCATCATCTAACAGCCCCAACCCCGTCATGAAAATGCCGATCGCCGGTATGGTATTTGTCCCCGGAATCGGCACCATCATGCACATGGCCATCAGTGCGATCGCGCAGCCTAAAATAGCTCGACCGGTATAGCTGGTGCAGACAGTGGTGAGGCGAGGCCGTGAAAGCACTTCCACTAGTTTGAGCCAGGGCACACCCGTGCTGACGATATTTTGTATCTGTTTGAGGTTAAATCCTTTATTTTTCCAACTATCGGGGAGCCAGGGCCGCTGCCGTCCACCGATGAGCTGCACCGCCAGCAAAAACATCACAATGCCGAAGGGGATAGAGTAGCCCGGTGCTGGTACGGGTAATGCCGACGGAAACGCCAGCAGCACAAACAAAAAGCCAAAGGTGCGCTCGCCCGCCAACGTGAGAATATCGGCCAGCGTCACCTGCTCATTGCGCGATTCATCAAAAAAGAACGTTTCGAGTTCAGCCGACAGACGGGCCATAGATCAACACTCACAACCACAGTGCTTTTATTATTGACGAGAGCCGGGGGAAGAATAACACTCTGGCTGCAGGCTCTTAATTTTAGAGAGCAAAGGGTTGAGGGAGTGAGGGAGCGGCGGTGCAAGGGGAGCAAGAGGCTGGGCGAGGTGTCTTTATCAACCTGAGTTCGGGATAAGACGCTGCCATCAAAGCGGCTTCGCTGACACTGGTGCGACTCCCCATCGGTAGCAAGTACTCCGCGTGAAAGTAACCTTCCTGCTCCCTAGCGTCCCGGCCCCCCCAGCGCTATTATGTTGCAGACTTAAATACTCGTCTCGGCTCTCATGCATCAAAGCTGCAGCTAAAAGCTTGGTTGCAGGTAGCCCACAAAGTACACCACCAGGTAAAGCCCATTAAATAGCAGAATGAGGCTGCGGCTCCAGCGCGATCGCAGGCGTCGCCACAGCACGATGCTCGCCAATGCCACTAAGCACAGTTCAGCCAGCGCCCCATAGCGGCCAAAATGATCGCTATCCCAATAGGAGACGGGGCTGATGAAGCGATAATCGCTCAGGGGCCAAAAATGGCGATGGGCATCGTCATGATGCAGGGGCAGATCTTCAAGGTGGTGCAGCAGCATACTGGCGCAGACCGCCGTGAATTGTGGGCGCTTTAAAGCTATGCAGAGCACTAACCCCAACAGCGCCAGGGGAATCGAGTTGCCGATCGCAAAAATGTCTTGCCAGAGAGGGGCGTAATAGGTCTCGCGCCAGATCTGCGCTTCGGGAATGTTGGACCACCGGGCCCAAGCGTAGAAGACAAACAGCGCCGCATCGGGTAGCCAGCTGCCGATCAAAATGGGCCAGGTCAACTCTGGTCGCTGTGCTCGACCGAGAATCGCTAAATTGAGAAGACTATGACCGGGGGTATTCATTCGGCAAAGCCATGACGAAACAAAAGCGACCCATTTATTTAGACTGCCATGCCACGACCCCCGTCGATCCGCAGGTGATGGCGGCGATGCTACCCTTTTTTACCGAGCAGTTTGGTAATCCGGCCAGTTCGGCCCATGCGTACGGGTGGGAAGCTGAAGCTGCCGTGCAGCGATCGCGGGAAATTTTAGCCGCCGGCATCAACGCCACCCCTGAAGAAATTGTGTTCACTAGCGGCGCTACGGAGGCTAACAACCTGGCCATCAAAGGCGTCGCCGAAGCTTACTTTAGCCGTGGTCGCCACATCGTGACCGTGCAAACTGAACATAGCGCCGTGCTCGACCCCTGCCGCTATTTAGAGACGCTGGGCTTTGAGGTGACGTACTTGCCCGTGCAGCCCGATGGCCTGATTGATTTGGCGGAACTGGAGCGATCGCTGCGAGCCGACACCGTTTTAGTCTCCGTCATGGCCGCTAATAACGAAATCGGCGTGCTGCAGCCGCTAGCGGCGATTGGTCGCCGCTGCCGCGATCTCGGCATTTTGTTTCACACCGATGCGGCCCAGGCGATCGGCAAGATTGAGTTAGATGTGCAGGCCCAGTGCATCGACCTGATGTCAGTCACGGCTCACAAGGTCTACGGCCCTAAGGGCATCGGTGCGCTCTATGTGCGGCGGCGGCATCCGCGCGTCAACCTGGCCCCGCAGCTGCACGGCGGCGGTCACGAGCGCGGTCGCCGTTCGGGAACGCTGTATACCCCGCAAATTGTCGGATTCGGTGAAGCGTTGCGTCTGGCCTGGGCCAACCAGGAGAGCGAACAGTTGCGTCTACAAGGCTTGCGCGATCGCCTCTGGCAGTCTTTACAAACTCTGCCGGGCGTTGAGCTTAACGGCCACGCTACTCAGCGCCTGGCCCACAATCTCAATGTCAGCATTGCTGAAGTCGATGGCCAGGCCCTGCTGCTGGCCTTGAGAACCGTGGTGGCCCTGTCGTCAGGGGCCGCCTGTAGCTCTGTCAGTACCGCCCCCTCCCATGTACTCAAGGCCCTAGGTCGAAACGATGATTTGGCCTACGCCTCGCTGCGGTTTGGCTTAGGCCGCTTCACCACTGTCGAGGAAATTGACCAGGTTGCTCACCACTGCCGCGAAACGATTTTGGCGCTGCGGCAATCGGGACGCCCAGTGACAACTGTTCACTAAGGGGAATGGCAAGAGTCATGGCTGCAGAGATATCTGAAAGCCCTCATCACCGCAAGGAAGACTTTCGCTTTTACCGATCAGTCCTCAGCAATAAACTGCCAGGTCTCATCTAACTTGAAATGGCTCCACAGATTGAACCGCAAATCATCAGGACTCGATCGCACAAAGCCAGAATTGCCATGGGGGTGAATGCCAGTCCACAAACGCAGTCCGTGGTCATCAATCTCATTGGCGGCAGGGCCGGGAGCCTCAATACGTTGAACCCGGAACCAGCCAATGCGGCGGGGCGTTGTGAGGGTTTCTCCTGCCATTACCTGTTCGGCGACTTGGTCAAAAGCTGGACGCGAGAACGCGTAGGCGACCCTCAGCGGCCAATTGAACACGATGATCGAAACCACCAGGACCAGTGATACCGCCGCCTGTCGTTGAAAGCGTTTTTGAGACCTAAGGTCAGGCACTGCCAGCAATGCCACTATCAGGACTGCCGGGAATATCACTGCTAAGCAGCCGAGCAACCGGAGCGCATTAATCTCTAGCGGTTTGAGGGAGAGCAGAATCAGCAGGGTAGGTGGCAGGGCGATCGCGCTCCAGACCAAAAATCGTTTCATCGTTTACTCCGCATTAACAGTGACGTAATTT
>CALCPB010000643.1 GCA_937897665.1 uncultured Halomicronema sp.
CGTTGAACCGCTGGTCTGGGTCGCTCGCTCCGGCAGCGAAGCGGTTCAACGATGTGCCGCGCAGCGACCCGACGTCGTGTTGATGGACATGCACCTGCCAGATCTAGATGGGGTAGGCGCCACCCGTCAAATCATGCAGCGATCGCCCTGCGCCATTTTGATCGTTACCGCCAGCGTCACGATCAACACGGCAAAGGTTTTTGAAGCGATGGGTTACGGGGCGCTAGACGTCGTGAAAACGCCGCGACTCGGAACCGGCGATGCTGAGGCGTTGCAAACACTGCTCGACAAAATTCGCACTGTGACTAAGCTGATTCGCCGTACTAACAACGCTGCAACCGCCCAGACCAGCGCTCCCGCTAGGTCAACTCGCCCATCAGCACCATCACTGCCACTGCTAGTCGCGATCGGGGCGTCGACGGGTGGCCCCAATGCGTTGAAGACGATTTTCAGTCAGCTGCCGCCGGATTTAACGGCCGCGATCGTGGTCGTACAGCATATCAATGTGCAGTTTGCCCCCGGTTTAGTCGAGTGGCTCAATCGCTTTTCAACGCTGCCAGTCGCCCTTGCTCACCCGGGTAGTGCCCCGCCTCCCGGCCAGATTCTGATTGCGGGCACGAACGATCACTTGATTCTGCGGCCCAACCGCACACTGCGCCACACCCAACAACCGACGACCTATCCCCATCGGCCCTCTGTCGATGTCTTTTTTCGCAGCGTTGCCCAGCACTGGCAGCGTCCGGGCCTGGGCATCTTGCTCACGGGGATGGGACGTGATGGGGCAGCGGGGCTGGGCCAATTGCGGACAGCAGGCTGGTCGACCATCGTCGAAAGCGCTGAAAGCTGTGTGGTCTATGGGATGCCCCGGGCCGCCGTCGAAGCCAATGCCGCCTGCCGCATTCTGCCAGTTGCAATGATTGCCAAGTCGATCGCCTCGGCCGCCCTCGCTGACTCTAGCCATTCTCGATAGCGGACACAACTGGGCAAGTCCAGGTAAAGAAAACGACCTAAGCGGCGACGTTCTTGGTTAAATCAGCCTTTTACAAGGAAAATATGAGTAAAGTCTAGGCCGATTCTGAACTACTACCGCGCCCCTTCGCTGCGCGCGTACACTAGTGCGATCGCCGAATACGCACCAGCTGGATGAGAAGAACAGATCTAAGCAACGAGCGTTCGGCAAGTCATGCCGTAATGTGTGATCAGGGAAAAGTTTGGTTGCCGGTGGAATCCGCAACGGAGAAATCCAGGGGACTTCGCGTCAGGCAAAAGAGTCCTGTGTGAAAACAGATTTTGTTGCCGGCTGACTGCCAACAATCATTTTGTTCTAATAACAGGAAATCACCAACTATAACAATATCGCAATTCGTGTTGAGAAAGCAGATTTATCTTAATAAAAAATCGGCAGCTTGAGTAACATTCCAAGTCATATAGAGTAAGTAAATCACCAACTGGGAACCATAACTAATACTTCCATGAATAGCCTCACTGATTTTGGTTCTTTCTCAGTGCCTTTTGCCCGAAAGCGTCTCCATTACCACCTCACGGGACTGGCTTTGCCCCCTGTCTTTGAAACGAGACGTGAAGGCCGTATGCCAGCAACATCGCCAACTCTGCCACTCCAAATTTTGGCGTTTGTAAGTTATGGATAAGCACCCCATTTCTGGCCTCTCTGCCGCTGCCTCTTCGACACAGCCGGCAGCCCAGGCGGCAACCGAGACTACTCCCTCAGTCACCACACGGCAGATCCCCCAGTCACCAGTAGTCCTCCTGATTGATGACCAACCCATCGTGGCCGAATCGATTCGGCGTCTGCTGCTCAGTGAACCGGATATTCATTTTCACTACTGCAGTGACCCACAGCAAGCGATTCCATTCGCCATCAAAATTTCACCAACAGTCATTCTGCAAGACTTGGTGATGCCTGACACCGATGGCCTCATGCTGGTCAAATTCTTCCGCAATACGCCTGCGACCAAAGACATTCCGGTCATTGTGCTCTCCAACCGTGATGAAGCCATGATCAAGGCGGAATCATTCTCTCACGGGGCAAATGATTATCTGGTCAAGCTGCCCGACCCGGTTGAGTTAATTGCTCGAGTCCGGTATCACTCGACCGCTTATTGCAACCTGATGAAACGTCACGAAGCTGACCTGACATTGGCTTATAACAAAGAACTGGAGCATCGCGTTGAAGCCAGAACGACCGAACTCAAACAAGCGCTAGAAAACCTCAAGCAAACGCAAAGTAAGCTGATTCATAATGAAAAAATGAGTAGCTTGGGGCAGCTAGTCGCGGGGATTGCCCACGAGATTAATAATCCCGTTAATTTCATTCACGGTAACGTTGAATATATTGATACTTACGTCACAGGGCTGTGTGAAATCCTAGAGATATATGAACAAAACTATAACAGCTCCACTCCGGCACTGCTTGATAAGTATGAGGAAATTGATTTTGAGTTTGTTCGAGCCGACCTACCGAGGGTGATTAAATCCCTGAGAGTTGGCACAGAACGTATCCAAAACTTAGTATCAGGCTTGAAGGCATTTTCTCGATTTGATGAGGCTGAAATCAAGCTAGCCGACATCCATAAGGGGATTGATAGTACGTTAATGATTCTCGGGCCAAGACTCAAAAACATCAATGTTAATCGTGAATATGATGAACTGCCCAAAATCGAATGTCTGCCGGGACCGCTCAATCAAGTATTCATGAATATCATTGCCAACGCGATTGATGCCGTTGAAACTGTTGATAATCCTGCCGTTTCTATTTGTACGAAGGCATCGTCTCACGACTTTATCCAAGTAATCGTTTCTGACAATGGCTCTGGCATCCCGAAAGATGCTCAAACCAAACTCTTTGATGCCTTTTTTACAACGAAATCAGTTGGCAAAGGAACTGGGCTAGGACTATCCATTAGTCACCAAATCATTGTCGAAAAGCACGGGGGAAATATCTCCTTTGAGTCCACCGTTGGCCAAGGCACAACTTTCAGAATTGAAATTCCAGTTTGCTACAACGATCCGGCTCTACGCCTGGATATTCAAGAAGAGGTTTGAGAATTCAACAGGGATATCCCATTGAACTAAGCGACGCCCCCTGATACGAATCATGGCGCGGTCAGGAAAGCCCCTGGTTTCCAGTAGTCAGTTCGGGTTACAACCAAAGCCGGATATTTCCCCTCCTGAGAGGGGCTGAGGGGTGGGTGGATCGCCAGTTAGCGCGACTGATCGGCACCCACCCCGAGAGGGGATTTGAGGCTCAATAGGCGAGTAAAAGCGTTACTTATTCTTATCCAGAACTCAGGTTTTATAATCTTGGCTCAAGCATCGATAGCGGTTAACCAGCTCAGGTGTGCTCGACCTTCCAGTGCTTTTTCAGTCAGACCGATGGTGCAAGTGATGCATCCTAGGAATTAGCCATGCCCGCTTCCTAAAGCATTGGTGTCGCGATCAATCAGCTATAGACTCGCTAAAGCAACCAAATAAGTAGGAAGTTCCAATTAAACGTAAGACACTGTAGGTTGAGGTTGAGGGACGA
>CALCPB010000644.1 GCA_937897665.1 uncultured Halomicronema sp.
CCAACGTGCCTCCCGGCGTCAACAGTCGCAGCGCTTCTTGAAAAATGGCGCGAGCCGCCACCCGAGGCAATTCGTGGGTGACAAACTGCAGCATGATCACATCATAGGTGGCGGCTGGCAGTCCAGTATCTTCTGCCAGCGCGTGCCGCCATTGGGCAATTTCGTTCTGGGTATCCCGCATTTGAGCGACGGCGAGCATATAGGGCGACAGGTCTAAGCCGGTCGTGGCGATCGGGGCCGTCTGTCGCTGCTGCAGAAAGTGATGGGTGGTGAATGTCGAGATGCCCACCGAACAGCCCATGTCCAATAGCCGAGCTACCGGCTCTGGTCGATAAGCGCCCAACACCTCGTGAAAGGTGCTTCTCAGCCGCGCCTGTGCTGCTTGCCAGGTTAAATTTTCATCTGGCCAGACGCGCAGCGCCATGGAATACGTGGCGGATTCGGCTTCAAAGGCCGCCTGCCAGCAGAGATTGCCCGCGTCATAGGCGTGAAACGGCACCTGATAGTACGCGGGATAGGTGATGGCAGCATTCTCAATGGCGGGTAACAGCGCCTTGATATCAGAGGCTTCAAACTCAACACAACTCTGACGCCAGGGAATGCCATTTCTCTCGGCTGTCTTAATCAAGACTTGCCGCGCCTGACGCTTCATTAAGGCGTATAGGGGCTTGGTCTGAATCAATAAATTCACGACCTTAGACAAAAAGTCGTCCCCGGCCCAAGCTGGTTTGTGCGTTCCCGTTGCCGTCATGGAGTCAAGCCGCTTTACATGCGTCTTTTATCCTAAGGTACTCACCGGGCAGAATCAAAAGTTATCGGGATTTAGAGGACGACCGCTGTTGTTGTTCAGTCGGGTACCAGTGCCGCCATCTGCGGCATCGAGGAAGGGCTGCAGTTCAATGTTACCGCTGCTGCCCGAGCGACCAGAGGGCAAACCGAGCACATCCCCCAGGCCATCCAAGATGTTGTCACCTTCTACAAAGGTGTTAACGCCGTCGGTGGTCTGACCTTGATCAGCCAGCACCAGATTGTCAAACACCATATCCCGAGTGATGACGGGGTCTTGACCTGGCGGCACTGTAAACACAATGCGACAGCTGGGGACCGATTCTGTTGTGACACACACGGTGTTGTAGCCGTTCTCCTGACCGGTTTGGAGTTCTAACAGGCCATCAGGACGCTACTCTTCGAGCCGACGGCTGATTTCGGCACAGCGGCGGTCGGCGGGCCAGGCACTGCCCATGTCGGCCGGGGTCGCCCAAGCGTACATCGCTCCGGGTTGGCTAGTCGGCGCATACATCACGGTGTATTCACCATTTTGCAGCTGACAGGTAAACCTTGCCTCATCCGACTCCGTCGTTGGTTCAGGCGTCTCAACCTCTTCCGTATCAGGATTTTCAGAGTCTGGCTCAGTTTGTGCCCCCGCGTGATCGCCCACCGCGCCTAGCGCGACTACGAAGCTGCCAACTAACACTGCAGTCGTGAACCCTTGCCATCTATGCGCCATTGCTCTGTGTCTCCTGATGCGATCGCTGACCCGATTGTTCCTAATCAGTCATCTATGACGGAGTGCTCATATCAGAAGTTTCCACTCTGGTTACAAATCTACAAATCCCCCGATGCCCTTTAGAAACTCACTGGCTGCGTTTCTGGCGGTGGGGGCACGGTGGCTTCGAAACTTGTCGGTATGGGGCTGTCAACCGGTGCGGGTAGCTCAGCGATCGCCGAGCCGTCCTCACTGGTTGCTTCAGTCATGCGCTCGATCGACGCTTCCACTGGCCCCAGTTCGTCCAGCTTGTCCCAAATGGTTTGCAGCAGATCGTCCAAATTTTGCCGTGCCACGGCTGAAATCGCAAACACCGGCTGCTGTGTCGCTTCTGCCATGAGTTCGGTCAATACCTGCGCATCATCAGCCGACATGGCATCAATTTTATTGAGCGCTAAAAACTGGGGGCGATCGCTCAAATCATGGCCGTAAGCCGCTAGCTCTGCCTGAATGACGCGGTAGTCCCCTAGCGGGTCAGGCGCTGTCGCGTCGACTAAATGCAGCAGCAAGCGAGTCCGTTCAATGTGTCGCAAAAATTCATGGCCCAGGCCCAAACCGTCGTGAGCCCCGGCAATCAAGCCCGGAATATCAGCAAAGACCGTGCCATCGCCCGATGGTTTGCGCACCACGCCGAGATTGGGCACTAGCGTGGTAGCGAATGCGCCGCACTTCGCCCTCTAAACCGGGCAAAGCATATTCCGGTGCGCGGTTGCGGTTGCTCAAAAAGTGCTTATTGCCCAGGCCGCCTTTGCCGCCTGCCGCCACTTGCAGCGTCTGCTGCGATAGTACCAAATCCCCCAGCAGTTCGTCGGTATCGGCGTCATACACTGTGGTGCCGCAGGGTACCTCGATATAGCGGTCTTCGCCGCAGGCCCCGGTGCGATTGCTCGGGCCGCCTCGCATGCCTGGTTTCGCTTTGAATTCGTTAGCATAGCGAAAATCAAGCAGCGTCTGCAGGTTCGTTTCTGCAATCAAATAAACTGAGCCGCCATGCCCGCCATTGCCCCCCGCTGGTCCCCCCGCCGGCACATATTTTTCGCGACGAAAGGACACCATGCCGTCGCCCCCGTTGCCGCCAATCACAGTGACTTCGACTAAATCAACAAACTTCACGACCGCCTCGCCTCCTAAAAACTGAAATGCAGGAGGGACGATTCGGCTATCACCCGAGAGTCAACAATCAGCCTGCGCTACGAACCTCTATCCTATAGCGTGTCTTCTCAAAATGGCACCAATTGCAGTGCGGGATACCGGAGGAAATTGCTACGGATTGAACCGTGTCGCCGACCGTTCAGCGCTATGCTCAACCGCACCGCGATTGCCTACTCCGGCAATCTGCAACTCTAGCCGAGAAATGTGCGGGTGGAGAGGCTTAATGTGAGCGCGTACCCCTTAAGCCTCTTGACTCAACGGCAGCTCACCGGGCAGACAAATCAAACCATCCCCGTGAGCCGCAATAATGCCCTGCTGGCGCAACTTACCCATCAGGCGGGTGACGGTCACTCGGGTGGAGCCAATGGCACTGCCAATCTGCGCGTGAGTCAGCGGAAAGGGGAGATAGTAGCCGTCGGCAGAAGCTTCGCCAAACTCTTCGATGAGCAGGGTGAGGAAACCGATGAGGCGATCGATGGTGCGGCGCTGGCCTAAGGTGCTAAGCCAAAGCAGCTTGCGCTGATGCTGATGCCGAAAGGCTTCTAACACTTCACGGCGAAAATGTGGCCAGTTGTCCAAATCATGCCAATACAGCCAAATGACTGCGGTTTGATCGACATGGGCAAAGCTTTGCAAGGAGAAAGGCGACTGCGCAATGATTTCAAAGGGTTGCCCAGGGCCGACAAAACCGAGAAACGCCTCTTCGTCTTGGGCCATCAAGGGCGTTGACGCCATGTCTTCTTCGCTTTCACCGGCGACACCGACGCTGAGCTGGGCGCTGCCCGTGAGTCTGACCGCCCCGCGCTGTACTAAATAAAGCAGGCCTGGTCGTGATGGAATCCGCTCGTCTTTGACAAAGGTACGGCAACGATAATGTTCTTGAGCCCAGTCTGAACTCCTTTGCCACGTGAGGAATGGGCGTGCCTGATTAGCCGAAGATGTTGGGTACATATGCGTACATTTTTAAAATTAGGACTACGTTGACCGTGCAGACTCAAACTGACCTAACCTGGTGGATGCCTTCTGATTGCTTTGACTAAAAATTCAGCCCAAAAGCCACAAATCAGAGCAGAAATAACAGCAAGAAATGAGTAATTGTACATAAAAGGTGGTTTACCTTATTTCATATTAAACCAAAGCCTACGTGTTATTTCTAGTAAATCGGATACTAAGTGATGCCGAACACACTACAAAAATGAGTAGGCTGCACTACTGGACTGAAACCCGACTAGATTTGTTGCCAGACCGATGAAACTATCTGACGATGTGGTGAATTGGGTAGCGAATCTTGCGCCTAGAATCCTGTTACAAAAAGCACTTCTGTACAACCTCACGGCGACAGCAGACTTTCAGACCTCGCTGATTAAGTCATTTCCACTCAGTGGATTAATCGTTCCTGTGCCTGTAGGCTACCAATATCAGTCGGCGATCGCCCACTCATTGGCGGCAACGGATACTCGCGATGCCGCTACTTTAGCGCATCATCTAGCACAAGCAATTGCTCGGCGCATTTCTACTCAGAGTGGCGGCGACAGTTCAGCGGTTGCTATCCTCATGCCGGGGCTGCAGCTGCAGGTCACCCGTCAAGGATATTTGTTGATCACCCTGGCTCCAGAGGCGATCTCAGGCTGGCTGCAGCATGTGCACGATGCCCCGGCACTGCCGATGATTTGCGCTGAGGGATGCGAACCGCTTCTGGTCTCAACGGGGGGATCGTGGCCGCTATGCGATCGCCTGCACCTGTCGTTACCGATGTTGCTGCAGTGGGCCTATAGTCGCTGTGCCACCTGGTTGGGTCAGTTGGTATCCAAGGATGCCGATATCAATCCAAATCAGACAACTCACCAGCTCCCGGCGATCGACCTTCCCCGAGTCCACAGCCGCAATTTATTTTCAACCCATGACACTTTGACCGGGCATTTACTCTGGCCAACCCTCATGAGAGCCTTAGACCAGATGGCAACGCGTCAACAGGTCAAAACAGGGCTGGGTCAAGGCTATGCGATCGCCGCGGCGGTCTATCAGTTTGATGCGGCGATCCGGTTGAGCCA
>CALCPB010000645.1 GCA_937897665.1 uncultured Halomicronema sp.
CGTGGGACAGCACCATGGCATATCACAACACCAGGAGTCCCAGCTCAAGCATCAGCCCCCGGTGAGCCCGGTTAATCGCGCGACAAGCTCGGAAACTATCAGCGGTTTTGCTGCTGGCGATATGTTTCATGGTGCGAATCTTAATCATGAGAGACCCTTCTCTAATCTGCATCTATGACGGTGGGAACGAAAGCTTTCAGCCCTGCTGAGCGGCTACTGATGGTTGGACGCAACGACGCCACGATTCAGTCTGAGCTAAAGGTGTTGGAGCCACTGATGTCTTCAGGGCGATCGCTTGCCACGACGCCCCGTCATGCTCAGAATGCCTCAAACCCCAGCCAGAAAAACACCTTATTGTAGCCTGTCTCTTTTATTCTTAGATTCCATTGGGCTTTCTTTGGAACGGCTGTAATACTCTCACAGAGAGCGTCTTGAAACACTAGCAAACGCTCCTGCAGCGACGGCGACGGCCAGCCTCCTCACATTTTTTTACATTTCAGGACAAGCCTTAATGATGGGCTTCAGCAGCAGCCTAATTTTCCTATTCTCGATGCTCTCGCCGACACCGGGTTCAGTGAGGTACATTTCGGGCTTAATGGCGTAGTTGTTGGCCCAACCCTGGCGATCAACGGTCTGACCAACCGGCGTATCACTGTCATTATTCTAGCTTTGCCTGAATTTACGGATAGTTTTCCTGCACTCAAGCTTTATGAGCAGTCGTTTCTGCAGACATTACAGGAGGAGCGAAACTGTCGGTGAGAGCAGGAAGATTTAGGCCTTTTTTACATGACTTGTGAGAAAACTCTTGCTTAACGCGATGTCTCAAGACTGCGTAAAGTGAACTCTGCCCTATCCCTCAAACGATAGATTCCTAAGACATCAAGAAACTGAGCCTGAGATAGATGTCTGCCACTCAAAAAGTACTTAGAATTTTCGTACAAAAAGTGAATATAGCAGGAAAGATCTGAAGGCTAAGGGTCTCAGGTTTTAAGGCGTTTGATTTTTTAGAAAGTAGAGAAAGCAACGCGTCTTGCTTTTACCAAACACATTGGTGACTGCTCAATTCAGGGTGCGGTGGAAATCATCCAGTGACGCGAGCAGTTGGTTATTTATTCAGGTGGTTTTTAATGGCTATTTATTTTCAACGGCAAGCATTTTGGGGCACGATTCTCGTCGGAGCATTCGCACTGCCGACCTTAGTCTCTTGCGCCAATCCGACGCCAACAGATGTTGAGGGTGGCGGTGAGCAAGAGGACGTTTCGGCAACCCTTGAGTCTGATGAAGTCGATACTATCAACGGCGAAGCGATCGCTTTATATGGTCAGTTCGAGTCTCATGTGGGAGGCACCGTATTTTTGCTAGAAGAGACTGGCAATGACGCGCTCGGCAACGTGCTGGTGGTCAACGCCAGCGATCGCGCCTTTGCCGTCCCAGCGGATGCAGGGACACCCATGTGGGCCGTCGGTACGATTTTGCCTTTAGATCCCACCACGATTGATGGCATTGATCCGGCTGAGCTGGAAGCTTATGCTGGCAAGTCTGCGGTTTATGCTGAGCGCATTACGCTGGCTCCCGACCCCGCCCGCCTGACAACAGAAGCCGAGACGTTTTATAACCAAGACGTCACTGTATACGGCGAAGTCGAGCAGGTGGAGGCGGAAAACACCTTTATTTTGAAAGATCCTGACCTATTCGAGGGCAAAGGTGTCATCGTGATTCAGACGGGTGATGCGGCCCTTCCCTCGCCCACTGACCATACCAAAGTAGCCGTGTCAGGTATTTTGCGTCCCTACGTTATTGCTGAGCTAGAAGAAGAGTACGAACTGACCTGGGATCTGAACTTAATAGAGCAGTTAGAAGCTGAGTACAGCCAATTGCCCGTGTTAGTGGCTGATTTGATCACACTGACCGACGACTAAGCAAGAGTTGCTAGGTGTCGGTGGTCAAACCAGGCTAACCCAGCCAGCAGCTAGCATTGCCATCGACGCCGACAGGGCTTGAACACTGTTTCCTCCCTAGAGGCGTGAGAACGGCCATAGACTGCGCGAAATCTGGCACATTGAGAGAGCCCCGATACCCTCGATGAATGCTGGATTTTAGAAACACGAATACGCTGTGGGCCTCCGTTTTAGTGGAAACGCTGGCGCGGCTGGGTTTAAAGACGGCAGTGATTTCACCAGGGTCACGCTCAACCCCCTTAACCGTAGCCTTTGCCAGCCATCCTCAACTGCAAGCAATACCGATTTTGGATGAGCGATCGGCCAGCTTTTTTGCCCTTGGGGTCGCGAAGGCCAGTGGTCAGCCGACGGTTCTGGTTTGCACCTCAGGCACAGCCGGGGCGAATTATTTTCCGGCTCTAATCGAAGCCTATGAGAGCGAGATTCCGCTGATCGTGTTAACCGCCGATCGCCCCCCCGAACTGCGCGATTGTGCCTCCGGGCAAACCATTGACCAGCAAAAGCTGTTTGTCCGTTATGTGCGCCACTATCTAGAGGTGGCCCTGCCCGAAACCACCGTTGAGCAGCTCTGCTATTT
>CALCPB010000646.1 GCA_937897665.1 uncultured Halomicronema sp.
ATTAGGGCTGGCTCGCAATGGCATGATGGCCCGGTCGAGATTCACCGGGTAGACCTGCGCTATTGGTCTGCCCGGTGACCTTCAGCAAGAGCCCCAAAAATTTGCCGAGGGAGGTATGACGCTGCCAGAAAACACTGGGGTATTTTTTGTTCACTATTAAGCTTGTCGTAGCTCGTGTCGGACTCCCAATGTTCTTGAAGCTAATTTTCTCAAGAAGCTGGGCTGATAAATCGCTTGGCTAAAGCAGCAGTTGTTGCGTTTGAACTATGGGGGAATCGGCCATGAAATGGGAGCGGGGACGACGCAGTACCAATATTGAAGACCGTCGGGGGCAGAGCGTACAACGCGGGGGCATGATTGGGGGTGGCGGACTGGGCACGCTCGCGATCTCGCTACTGAGAGCTCTCCTAGGGGGCGATCTGTCAGACGTGCTGCAGCCTTCAGCGCAGGCTCCTGTCGCTACTGAAAGCGCCCCCAGACCAGCAGCAGAAGACGAGCTGGCGACTTTCTGACCCCCCACCGCGGTCGCGGTAGAATGAGCAATCAAGGCCAAAGCGGCACTGCGGTGCTATCAATTCGACGATATCTACTGGACCTGACGTTAAACTGCGGCTAAGACACGTTAGCACCACATTGAAAATGGATGTAGAGATAGCCACCTTTGTTACCTTGAGGGGTTTCTGGGGCTAGCTGACAGATCTCAGGCTTTTCGATAATTAAGGGGTCGTTCTCGTCGATTTCTGAGCGAATCACCCAAACATCCGCTGGCATCGACAGTTGATTAACCAGCCTGGTGAAACGCTGAGTGACGGGTTGGTCAGTGCCATACCCTTGCTTCAGGGTAAAAAACTGCGGGGCGACTTGCCAGCCGCTGCTCGCGTGGTCGGGTGAAAAGTGCCGATCAATTTCCCAAGCGAGGCTCAAAAATTTTGCCCCAATAACTGTGGGCTGTTCAAACACTTTTTCGGTCGATGCCAAAACAATGGGATGGGCCGAATGGGTTTGAATATAGGGGATAAAGCGATCGGGCGCATAGTATTTGGGAAACGCCAAGTTGTTGATGATCATGAGGGCGCTAATTAACCCCGCCACCCAGGTGAATTGGACAAAGCGCCGACCCGAGACCCGACGACGGCTGAAGGGCAAGGATACGCTGAGGGGCGCACGGGGCGATCGCCCTTGCCAGTATTGAGCAAAAATACCGCCTGCCAACACCATCAAGGCTGGATAGTAGGTGAACTTGTAGCGCAACCCACGGGTGATGTCTGAACCGTAGACGTAGCAAATGAAGGCAAAAATACCCAGCATGGCCACCCAAAAGCCACCGACCACGACTAAGCCAATATGACCTTGGGGCACTTGGTTAAGAGATTTTGCACCTTTGATCAGGGCGGGGATGAATTTGAAGATGAACAATAACGTCAGCAAAATGGTGACGCCAATGAAAACAAAGTCAAAGGGCGTTTGAGCAAAGAAGTTGGCCGGTGTGACGAAACTGGTGAGGATGGCAGCAAGGGTTTGCGCCAAAGGATTGATCCACCTCATTAGGGGGCCGCTTTCTCGCAGAAAGGTGGTTTGGGGGCTGCCGTGAAAATTGAGCAAAACCGGTAGCCACAGGAAAATGCTCAATGCTGTCGCTGCGGCTACCGCATAAATCGGCCGCCAATAGGGCTGCCACAGGGTGGCCAACCGACGTTGTCGCACTTGCTGGATGGCGATCGCCGCCAGAACTAAGCCTTCAGCTGCAAAAGTTAAGGCTGAGAAATAGTGATTGGCAAAGGCAAAGGCATTGATCAAAACCCAGACCCCGCAGAGCAGCCAATCAGGTGTCTTGGCGGTTAATACCGCTCGAGTCGCGACCACAAAACAGCCCAGAGAGAGGCTGATCAGCGTGATGCCGAGGCCGTAGTGGCGCGCCTCTTGCGACAAGAACAAACTAAACGGCGAGACCGCCATGAAAGCTGCACTGAGCAGTCCTGCCGTTGAGGACTGAAAGGTGTTTTGAGCGACCCAAAAGATAGCAGGCACCGATAGCGACCCAAGCAAAGCGGAAAACAGTCGTGATACGGCCAGAGATGCCACTGCCCCATCAGCGGTAAACCAATCCATCCAGAGGTGCGCCAGCATAAAATAAGCGGGCGGATGGTTGTTTTCTTGCAGCAAATACCGTGCCGAGTCAATGGGCGCCGCACTGGCATCGCGGATCAGGGGCCGAAGAAGCGCCTCCAGATCAACGACTTGCTCCGTCGGCAAGAAATAGCTGCTGTTGCCCAGGCTAAAGATGACTGTACTGACCTCATCCATCCAGGCGGTTTTGAGGTCGAGGTGGGTAACCCGCAACCCGACCCCTAGTAAAAAGAGCAAACAAACCATCATCCAGGTCCGTCGGGCGGAATCTGGCTGATGTTGACTCAACGTTTCTGGCTGACCCAGCACGGCTCTCAATGCCATTGCCCTCACTACGCTCATAACCCAATTGCTCAATCATAGTATCTGCAAAAGGGACGCCCGCTGCCGTTGGCCATGTGGCAGTCATGCCTGGTTGTCTGACGGCTCAGAATTGAACAATGAAAGCCGATTTGAGGGGTTCAGTCCGGTCTGCTGACACGGGCAGACATCGTTGACGGTGCAAAGTTTACAGCCCTGAGCGGATGAGGGAGATGCCGGCAGACCTAGTCTCAAAAATTTTAGTTGTTTAGTCGATGACGAGCTCGAATCTTGGTCATAAACCAGTGTTTCTTAGAAACACACGAGCGTTCTAACGGTACAAATTGAGGGGCGATCGCCCTCAACTGCCGACGGTCAGTCATGGCTGAGTCATTAAAATGCAGGATTCAACAGAGAGCATTATTAAGTTTGGGTTAAGCTCAGGCTGTTTTGATTAAGAGCTTCGTTAGGTTAATTCCCCTTCGATGACCGGATGGCGAATTGGACTCACACGATGAAAACAGCACTCAAGAAAACGGTGGGCATGCTTGCGGCGGAAGCCATAGAAACTTTTCTACAAGCTGCTGAAAGCTATGAAACCGCAACGCTGAAGGATCAAGATCCCGAAAACCTGCATCAGATGCGCGTCAATTTGCGCCGTCTCAGAACGGCGATGCAGGTGTTTAGTCCCAGTATTCAGCTACCACGGGCTGGTCGAGAAGTGCGAGTCGCTCAGGTCGCTCGGCGGTTAGGCACGCTGCGCGATTTAGACGTTGTTATGACCACCCTGCAAGACGAATATCGCCCCGACTTACCCGAGGCCGAACGAAAGGTATTGGCAACCCTCTTTGCCAACCTCGAAAAAAATCGCAAAAAAGCCTTCAAACAAGTTAAACGAGAGCTGCGGGGCGATCGCTACCAGACCCTAAAAGCGCGTTTGCACAAGTGGGCAGCTGACCCTAAATGTCATGCCAGCGCGCAGCTCACTATCGAGACTGTATTGCCCGATCTCATTCAGCCCGCCGTGAGCCAACTCTGGTTGCAGTCTGGCTGGCTCGTGAGTACTGAGCCGCCCCCGTCCGGGTTTAAACCCGTCACACCGCTCAATACCTCCATTGATGAGCTGGTGGCCTGCCATAGTCAGCCGCTTCACAGTTTGAGAAAGCAAGTCAAACGAGTGCGCTATCAGCTCAAGTTTGTGTCGTCCTGTTATGGCGATCGCCTCGACTCAGAACTGGCGCGACTGGCCGATCTGCAGGATGTCTTAGGCACACTGCAAGATAGTTTGATCATGGCCAGTTTTTTGCAAGCAGCCGTGCCGAAGTGGCAAACTAAGCTCCCCACCTTAAAGGCGCTATTAGCAGCTCAGCGGCAGCGGGTTTGGCAACAGTGGCAGACCCATCAGCAGTACTATCTCAAGCCAGAAAATCGCGCGGCGCTGCGGCAAATTTTGCTGCAGCCAGGCACCCCAAGCGCCTCCGCTAAAGCGCCTAAAGCCAAGGCTAAAGCAACGACTAAAAAGGCTGCAGCAACCGCCTCAACCCGACGAACCACAAAGAAATCTACCTCGGCTCGCTCTACTAAGTCGTCAACTCGAACCAAGAAAACAGGTGGCTCTCAGAATGCTGCAGACAACAACTCCAGTGATCAGGTTTGAGGCTGCTGGCTGCTTCAAAATTGCCTCTGACCACGCGGCATGACTAAAAAAACATGATTTGCTGCCGCTGCGCTTGAATCGATGACAGATATGGGGCGATCGCCTCTTGACCGACTTCGCAGGCGCGTTGATCAACGGCTAACAGATCATCCCCCCAAATCACCTGACCCAGAGTAACAGCATCACCGCGATCGGGTCGCCAGTCGTGACTGATAAACTTTTGGTCACAGTCCACCACTGCGCCCTCAAATCGATGCCCCAAGGTGAAATACACATCTTGCAAAACCTCCGGGACGGAGGGTCGGTGCAGCTGGCCGCGTGAACTGGTGCTGCGGGCTTTGTAGCGACTACGCGGAAATAGCCCATACAGATTTTTGAGCGATGCTGAGATCAGCGATTGCCCCTTGAGCGTCGTGCGCTTAAAGGCCCCGACCGAGATGCGACAATCCACGGTCTGTAAAATGGCTGGTGCCCACATCGTGGCAAATCGCACCGGCTGTGGCGATCGGTTAGGATATGCTGCTAGCTCCAGCGTGTCGGCATCCAAAAGCCGCATCCCGTCATCCAGCAGTAAATAGACGCCTAACTTGCCCATGATGTCGGCAAACGACACCTTCGAGCACACGCCTTCCACAATCAAAATCTCGGCCTGCGGACTGGCCTGCCGTAACCCCGTCAAAACCTGCTGCAAAACCGCTAGGCTCACGGTGGCCGGTGGCCCTACCGGATAGCCTAAATTAGGCTTGACCAAAATTTTGCGGGCGTTATGGGCGGCAGCAGGCGGTGCGTAAACAAAAGCTGTAGTCTCAGCCACCGTGACGGTGGAGGTTTCGATAACGGTCATCAAGGTGCATCAATCAATAAGCTCGCCTTTACTATAGGCCGGTGGCGCTTCAGGAGGGCGGTGCAGACTGATTGTCATGACCGGTGCCTCGCGGCATCAGCTCACACTAGTTCTCAGTGATCGGACTGCCGATGCAGTCTGGGAAATGCAGGGGAGCCAAGGAGCAGGAGAGCCAGATCGGTAGCCTTGTTTTAGAGAATCGGTATCAGTCCTGACTGGCAGTCCATTGATAGGGGTTGGCGAGATGATGAGGACATTGCCGAACAGAGGCTGCCCTCTTAGCAATTGCGACACAGTCCCCCGAACCGCGATCGCTCATGCAAAAAGGCAACTTTCCGCTAGGATGATTGCCGATGCGTGAACTGTGCCCCGATGCTGTCTAAAGCGTTAATCGCACTGAGTCTGTTCTCACTACTCGGAGAATCATCCGCCACCGCCTTTGAGCCGCTGGCGTGGCCATCCCTGGAGGCGATCTCTGGTTGGCAATCGCCCTGGGTGTTAGCGACCAATTCGCCCGATCCTCTGGCCAAGGATATTGTGCGCAGCTACCTCACCACCCTGGCAGATCAGGGATTCGCCGTCGAAGAGCAAGGCTTGTGGGTGCAAACGGGAGCCACCGCGATCGCCGTGCACCAGCCTTACCGACCCAGCTCTGCCGCTTCATTAACGAAGATGGCAACAACGCTAGCCGCTTTAGAAACCTGGCCCATCAATCATCGGTTTGAAACCCAATTGGGCCACACTGGCACGGTAGAAAATGGCGTCATTAATGGCGATTTGGTTATTCAATGGTCTGGCGATCCGTATTTTGTGTGGGAAGAGGCGATCGCCCTGGGCAACACCCTCAACCAGCTCGGCATTCAACAGGTGACCGGTAACCTTGTCATTTTGGGTGAGTTGGTGATGAATTTTGAGGCCGACTCCACCTTTTCGGGCGAGCTATTGCGTCAGGCACTTGATGTGAATCGCTGGTCTGACGAGGTCTACTACGTCCACAGCACCTTGCCACCAGACACCCCGCAGCCTGCTGTGGCGATCGCCGGTGAAATTTTTGTGCAGCCTAACGTAGCGACTGGGGCCGGGGTGCAATGGCTCGTGCAGCATCAATCGCTGCCCCTAGTGCCGCTGCTC
>CALCPB010000647.1 GCA_937897665.1 uncultured Halomicronema sp.
GGCAACTCTTGGGGTAGCCGGGGCAGCTTGTCCTCTGCCCCCATGATCTACAAGATGGGGCTCACCACTGACCTGAGTGAAAACGACATCATCTTTGGCGGGGAAAAGAAGCTCTACAAAGCGGTGCGGGAAGTTAAGGAACGCTATAACCCTGCCGCCGTGTTCGTCTACCTCACCTGTGTCACGGCGCTGATTGGCGATGATTTGGAAGCGGTTTGCAAAGCCGCCAGCGAGAAGTTTGACATTGCCGTGATTCCCGTCAGTTCTCCCGGCTTTGTCGGCAGCAAGAACCTCGGTAACCGCATCGGCGGTGAGGCGCTGCTGGAGTATGTGGTCGGCACTGGCGAACCGGAATATACCACCCCCTTCGACATCAACCTGATTGGCGAATACAACATCGCGGGTGAGATGTGGGGCGTTACACCGCTGCTAGAAAAAGTGGGCATCCGGGTGCTCTCGAAAATTACGGGTGATGCTCGCTATCAGGAAATCACCTACGCGCACCGGGCCAAGCTCAACGTGATGATCTGCTCGAAAGCGCTGATCAACATGGCCCACAAAATGCAGGAGCGCTACGACATTCCCTATATCGAAGCGTCCATCTACGGCGTTGAGGATATCAATAACCTGCTGCGGACGATCGCTGCCCACTTCAACGACGAGGCTTTGAAGGCCCGCGTGGAAGCCCTCATCGTGGAAGAAACCGCTCGGCTCACCGACGCCTTAGCGCCCTACCGTGAACGCTTACTGGGCAAGCGCGTTGTCCTTTACACCGGTGGGGTTAAGAGCTGGTCAATCATCTCGGCGGCCAATGACTTGGGCATCGATGTCGAGGCCACGAGCACCAAAAAGAGCACCGAAGAAGCCAAAGCCCGCATCAAAAACCTGCTCGGCAAAGACGGCATGATGCTGCAAAAGGGCAATGCTAAGGAACTGCTCAAAGTCATCGCCAAAACTAAAGCGGACATGCTGATTGCGGGCGGGCGCAACCAATACACTGCCCTCAAAGCGCGGATCCCGTTTCTCGATATCAATCAGGAACGTCACCATCCCTATGCCGGGTATATCGGCATGATTGAGATGGCCAAGGAACTGGACGAAGCCCTGCACAGCCCCATTTGGGAGCAGGTGCGCCGGGTGGCTCCTTGGGAGCAAAAAGATGACGGCTTAGGCGAGCCGGTGCTCGGGGTGGGGCAGAACGTCCTCGACCCCCACGCCGCTGTGCAAGATCCCCTCGCCACGGCTCCCACTAAAGTGGTCTCTCGTCGCAAAGGCGTAGCGGTCAACCCGCTGAAGCAAAGCCAACCTCTCGGGGCGGCCCTCGCTTATCTGGGCGTCAAAGGTATCATGCCGCTGTTCCACGGGTCGCAAGGCTGTACGGCCTTTGCCAAAGTGATGCTGGTGCGCCACTTCCGGGAAGCGATTCCCCTTTCCACCACGGCCATGACTGAGGTCTCGACCATTCTCGGTGGTGAGGACAACGTGGAAACGGCACTGCTGACGCTGATCGAAAAGTCCCAGCCCGAAATTGTGGGGCTCTGTACCACCGGCCTGACGGAAACGCGGGGCGATGACATGGATGGCATTCTGCGCACGATTCGCAAGCGGCGTACTGAACTCGCGAACCTGCCGATCGCCTTCGCTTCCACCCCTGACTTTAAGGGTGCCTTGCAAGATGGCTTTGCCGCTGCTGTGGAAGCCCTGGTGCGGGATATTCCCATTGAGTATGACGACAGCGTCGATGTGGATGCTCTGCACGCTGATCCTTACTACCCCTATGCGGTGAACGAAACGCAGGCCCAGGTCACGGTGCTTGCGGGGCCATCGCTGGCACCGGGAGATGTGCAAGCGGTCAAAGACATGGTGACGGCATTTGGTTTGAAGGCGGTGATGGTGCCCGACTTGTCGATGTCGCTCGATGGTCACCTGTCGGATGAATACAGTGCGGGCACCAGCGGCGGCACCACGGGCGAAGAGCTGAAGACGCTCTATCAGTCGCGCTACACGATCGCGAGCGGTCACATCATGACTACCGCCGCTGAGATCTTGCAGCAGCGCTTTGGCACTGAGTTCACCGTCTTCAACAGCCTGACGGGCTTGGGCGAAGTCGATGTCTTCTTACAAAAGCTGTCAGAGGTCAGTGGCCAGTCCGTGCCCGTCAAATATCAGCACCAGCGGCAGCAACTGCAAGACGCCATTCTTGACACCCATTTCTTCTTTGGTCGCAAGCGTGTGGCCTTGGCGCTAGAGCCTGATTTGCTGCACACCATGGCCTGGTGGCTCAAGACGACCGGGGCAGAAGTCCACGCTGCCGTCACGACCACCAAATCCAAGCTGCTGAAGGACTTGCCCCTTGACACGGGCACCATTGGCGATTTGGAAGACTTTGCCGAGCTAGCGCAAGGGGCCGACCTGCTGATTGGCAACTCCAACGTCAAAGCCATTGCGAAAAAGTTGGACGTGCCGCTTTATCGCTTGGGCTTTCCCGTGTTCGATCGCCTGGGTAACGGTCGCCGCACCACCGTGGGCTACGACGGTACGACCCAGCTGTTGTTTGACGTCGGCAACTTATTTTTAGAGGCCGATGAGGAGAATGCCCACGCGCTGGTGCATAGCTGGCGAGAAGGCCAGGGGGAAATGAGTCACGAGTTGTTGGTCTAGCCGCCTCTGGTTTTGCCCCCGCGCCTCGACTCCCCGCCGCTTGATTGCTTACAAGGAGACCCCTGATGAAAGTTGCATTCACAACCCGAGACTCAGCCACCATTAACGCCCACTTTGGCTCGGCCAATCGAGTTGATGTCTATGAGGTAGACACCGCTGGCTACACCTTTCTAGAGACGCTGGAATTTGGCGGCAATCTCAAAGAAGACGGCAACGAAGACAAACTAGAGCCCAAAGTCAAAGCGCTGGACGGCTGCACCCTGGTCTATGTCTCCGCCATTGGCGGCAGTGCCGCCGCTCGCCTCATTCGCAAAAATATTACCCCCGTCAAGGCCCAGACAGAGGCAGATGACATCCAAGACGTGCTGACCCGGTTGGTGGAAACCCTCAACGGCAGTCCGCCCCCCTGGTTACGCAAGGCGCTGCAAAAGAGTCAGCCCCGCAACTTTGAAGACGACTTTGACACTATCGAGGAGGAAGTACTCGTATGAGCCCCGCACCTGTCGCCGCTGCCCTTGATGCAGCCCTGATTGTTGATAACTCGCCTTTCCTAAAGGCGATCGTGCAGCAAATTCGCGCTAACGACCCCTACGGCACCTACCGCAATTGGGCGGACGAGCTGCTGCTCAAGCCCTATGTGCTCAGCAAAGCCCAAAAGCGCGAGATTTCCGTAGAAGGAGAAGTTGACCTGATTACCCAGAGCCGGGTGATGGCTTTTTATCGGGCGGTGGCCTACCGCATCGAAGAAGAGTCGGGCCTGCTATCCCAAGTGGTGATTGACCTGAGCCACGAAGGCTTCGGTTGGGCGCTGGTGTTCTCCGGACGGCTCTTGCTCGTTTCCAAAACCTTACGAGATGCCCAACGCTTTGGCTTTGCCTCCCTCGAAAAGCTCAACGAAGAAGGTGAAAAGCTCGTAACGAGAGGGATTGAGTTAGCGAAGCGGTTCCCGGAAGTCGCTGATGTTTAGCGCGTGAGAGGAGAGGGGGCACGATGCCGAGCGTGAACTCTCATCCTCTGTCTTGTCATCCCCCTTATCCCAGCCACCTACTTGCTCATCCACTCCTTCTCGCCTATGACGACAACCACCCCCACACCCACCGATATCGAGGCGCTGAAAAAGCAAATCAAGCGGCTCAACAGCAAAGCCGGTCAAATGAAGATGGATCTGCACGATATCGCTGAAGGACTGCCTAACGACCTGGAACAGCTGCAAGAGGCGGCAGCTCTAACCTACGACATCTACTGCC